>JASFIV010000277.1:0-5851 GCA_050122475.1 Desulfobacterales bacterium
ATACCGGACCTCGCGAAAGTGTTTCATGGTGTGGTCTTCCTGCAGATAATGCCCGCCGGGTCCGACCCGATCGATCAAATCAACGGCCAAGGTTTCTTCGGTAACCGGTAGCCCCTTCATGTATTGATTCACATTATGCAGGATTTCATTGACCAGCACCATAAAGGCTGGCGATACCAGTGATCCGTGGTCCATCCAGCTGCTGCAGTCGTGGACCAGGCTGGAGCCGATGGCTGCGGAACTGAGGCATTGTAAAGTCGCCTCAACGGCCGCCTGCGGATCACAGAATTTGGCATCGGTGCAACCGGCCGTGCCGAAAAAGGGCAGCTCGTAAAATTGCGCCATCTGGGCCATGGCGCCGACCATCAGGCTCATTTCCGGTGCACCATAAGAAAATATCGATGTTTGCATGTCCATGATGGTTGTAAATGCACCGTATATAAATGCAGCCCCCGGTCGGACAGCCTGGGCCAGCACCAGTCCGCTCAGGGATTCCGCACTTCCCTGTACCATGGTACCGGCAAAGGTGGCCGGGGCAGAACCGCACGCCTGGGGTGCCGGAAAATTAATCAGTGGGATGCCGTGCTCGACGGTGAATAGCATTTTATCCACGGCCGGATCATAATACTCCAGCGGTGAAATCGGCTCCGAATACTGGACAATGGTCGGTGCTTTTTCAAAATTTTCTTTGCCGCCGCAGATCAGCAGCGCCATTTCATAAATGGCACGCTCGCTATCGGCATCGTTGCAGCAAAAGACCAGCGGTTTTTCACAGTAGGTCAGCGCCTGCCGTGCAATGACACGATCGGCGATTTCGGGCGGCTGATCATCAGCCATCCCGATGACCATGGACCAGTCAAAATTGGGTAAGGCGTCAGCCAGGGTGGCGGTGATACGGCAGTGCTCGCTGGTAAAGCGCATGCGCTCATCGGTGATGGGATCCAGATAATCAATGCAGTCCAGACTCGGCCCGAACCAGGATGTATCGCCTTCCAGGATGACAGCGCGTTTTCCGTTGCGATTCCCTAAGACCACTCGCGATGGTGCTTTGCAAATGGCATCTTCTACCAGCCAGGCTGGTATGCGAACCCGGTCGCCATCTACCCTGGCGCCGGCTCCGTCGAATACTTCCAGGCCCCGGGGGTGCGTCATCTTGATACCGGTGCGCTCCAGCACTTCAAGGGCGGCCATGTGGATCTGTTTGATCTGGTCATCATTGATCACCTGAAGCTTGGGTTTAAAATACAGCTGCGGCTGTTGCATCATCATATCTTTGCCCTCCTTTCAATGAATGGGATGGATTCCTTTTTCACGAATGCGTAAACATAAAACGGTAGCGATAAGGGCCATAGTCGCAAACGAAAAGACAACGGCGTTAAAAGATTGAAACATATCGGCAATCTTGCCTGAAACCACATTGGTCAAAATACCGGCCAGACTGGTGAAGGTCGTCAGAAAGCCCATACCCGTGGCCGACAGTTTGCGCGACAGGATATCCGATGGATAGGTCGCCAGCAGAATATCGGGCATGACAATCATAAACCCGATGACGACCAGTACTGCGATGGCCGGCGCCAAACGGATTCCAATGCCAAGCAAAAACGTCGTCAGCGATAGGGTTGCCAGCCCGATAAAAAGCAGCGGCTTGCGTCTGCCGTTGAAATAATGGTCGGATACAAAACCGGCAACCGGCGACGCAAAAATCCCGGGAATCAGGACAATTGCTGCAATCGTACTGGCGCGATCGACGGACAAGGCGTAGATTTCTGTTAAAAAAGTGGGTATCCATACCAGGCAACCAAACTGCACATACACAAAACAAAAATAGACCAGCGCCACGACCCTCAGGGTGGGATGGGTCAACACCAGCCGGATGGTGGATGCGGCCGAGTTGCCGGAGATGCTTTCCATTTGGGTTTCGTCATCAAAATCAGCAAGGCCTTTTTCAGAAGGGCTGTTGCGGACAAAGATCCAAAACACCAACGTGACGGCTGCCAGCAAAGCAGGTGGCACCATAAATGCGCTTTGCCATCCGAAATGATCGCCGAGGTAGCCGGAAAACCGGATGCCAAAGCTGCTGCCGACGGCGACACAGGTGGCAAAAAATCCGATGGCGGTTGCGCGTCTGGCCCGGGGAAACCAATTGACAACCAATTTGAGCGCGCAACTCCAGCCTACGGCCTGCCCCAAGCCGTTTACCACCTGGCCGACGGCAAGGACGCTAAAGTGTGTCCCCTGACTGATCATCAGATTGCCGGCTATGGAAATCAATGCGCCGGCGGTCAGAATTTTGCGGGGCCCGAAGCGATCCCCCAGGTACCCCGCCGGCAGTTGAAAGGTCGTGTAAGCCACAAAGAAAAAAGCGATCAGCCATCCGGCCCCGGTATTGGTCAGCGCCAGGTCGGCTCGAATGAGCGGCAAAACGGCCGAGTAGTTGAAGCGGCTGGCGTAATATAGTCCGAACAACAGCCACGTCAGAAACAAAACCTGACCGGCCGGTCCCTTTAAGCTGAAGCGGTTCATAAGGGATGGTTTCCCTGCAGATCGGATAGCCGTGGATTACCAGCCGCCTGCGCCACAATTCTTTGCAAGGCGCCCTCCGTCTGTTTTTCAATCACCACCTGGGGCGCTATGGCACCGGCTGCGATTGCACTTTCACGGGCTATCTGAGAGACAATTTTTTCGGCATAACGACAGGCATCTTCGATTTCGATAAACTGTTTGCTGCTGCCCTCGATTTGCGCCACGAATGCACGGGCGCCGTCAGTCTCCCGGGCATATACCAGGGCCTCTTTGGCGACGACCACCGAACCGGCTACCGCACCGACGGCATTGGCCACCGGGGCATGATCCGGCAAAATAAAACGGGTATTCAGATATTCGGTCACTTTTGGAATAAATATTTCAGCTGGCGCACCAATCCCGATGATGGGATAGCGACTCGTCATCGTAACCGCCAGGTACGGATCTGTTTGTGTGAGTGCTTCCCTGACAAGCCAGCGCCCCCATGATCCGTCAACAAATTCGGGCAATTGCGTTTCGCTGACCTGGCGCGCTAAAAAAGCGATGGCTTCTTTGACCATGGTAACGGCAATCGAATCAAGGGTCTGTTCCACGAAGCGGGATTGATTTTTAGCGTGCAAGGCACATGCAAATTCCACTGCCTGGCAGGCGGCCTCGCCACACCAGATATTCATCTGGCCAATCACGTGCAAAAGATCGGTGGGTGTCAGGGTCGCCTGTTCGATGACTCCCTGTCGGATCAGGGCATCCGCATTCAGCTGTAAAGCATGATAGACATCCATTTTTTTTAGCAATTGCGTCAGACTCAGCGGTCCGTCCTCAAGCAGTGCAATTAACTTCTGATGGTTTGCATTTGCGATCACTCGTTTTTGAGAACCGATTGTTTTGGCTAAAAGCCAGTACTCGATATCGGTCCCACGCCGTTCGAGTTCCCCCTTTTTCTTCAGATGGCAGATTTCTTTTTCAACCCGCGGGAAGCGCGCAGCCAAAAGCGCTAGCGGCACCACCCGGTCCGGACCCACCTGAACCGTATCCCCGGCTTCAAAGGTAATCCGGCTGTCGCAGCCGAGCGCAGTGGTTCGAATACGGGCGGCCTCGACAGCGGTTTCAAAGTTGCCGACCCGAGCGCCGTCTTCTGAAAGGGTCATCTTAAAATTGTCCAGCAGAGCCATATCGGTGGTGGTACCGCCCACATCGATGACCAGCGCGCTGCCGTGTCCCGAAAGGAAGCGTCCACCAATGGCACTGGCGGCCGGGCCGGACAGAACGGTTTCCACCGGTTTATGGACGGCATCCGCGTAAGGCATCAGAGAGCCGTCGCCTTTGACGATCATCAGCGGCGCCTGGATTTTCTGGGCCACGAGCGACTTGCGCACCGCTTCGACAAACTCCTGCATGACGGCCACCAACGAGGCATTCAAACAGGCCGTGGTGGCGCGTTTGATCGAATCGAGTTTTTTTGAAAGCTGGTTTCCCAACACCACCGGCAGTGCACACATGTTGCGCACCATCTCCAGGGCGCGCTCTTCGTGGGAAGGGTTCAGGGGACTAAAGTAGCTTGAAATTGCCAGAGCGTCCACTTCTGAGTGGTGTTGTGCGACCCAGGACTCGATGCTTTTTAGATCAAGTGCTTCTTTTTCCAGACCCTGGGTGGTGTGGCCGCCTCTGAAATGGGCAAAGTGGCGGGTGGGTAATTTAGACACTAGATTATAGGCGGCCATCAACTCCTGGTCATAGCCGATCAGCAGCAGACCGACCCTGCGGGTTTTGCCTTCGGCAATGGAATTGGTGGCCAGGGTGCTGGATATTCCGACCAGTCTGACGCTGGCGGGATCTGCTATGCTGAGTTCTTCGAGGGCCTTGTTAATTCCGCGGGCAAGGTTGTCGCGGGTGGTCAACGTCTTGCTGAAAGCCATAACCTTGCGGGAGCGGTGGTCCAGCAGGACACCATCGGTATAGGTGCCTCCCGTGTCGATTCCGATGACATATTCAGCGGATGGGTCCATGGGCTTCCGTACAATACCTGAATCTTGCATGAAAATTAAAAAGGAAATCCTTCTCTTAAGGCCATGGGCGGATGATGCAAAATGTATAAAGCCGGATGGATCGATGCTATAACCCGTCCGGCTATTTAAAGATTGCTGGTTGATATCAGATGGCGAATAATTTAAAGCTATCTCAAAAATAGTAGATCACGTCCCCCGCTTAAAGGCGGGATTTCACATCTGATCTTAAAACATTAAGGTGTTCAACAAAGCGCGGCGTAAAACCGATTCAAAAACGGAGCATACACGTTAGTATTCGAGTATTTTGAATCGGTTTTACGCACACCTTAATGTTCATAAAAATAGATGTGTGATCCCGATTTATCGGGGAAACACAGCCCTTGGGCGTTAGATGCATTTTTGAGATAGCTTCTAACCTGTTTTCTTGTCAGCCGCTGCCTTTCGAGCCTCGCGTTCTTCGGCCGCCTGTAAGATATCTTCAATCTTTTTCTTTGCTTCCGGCGGCACCTTGGATATCGGTCCTTCAAAGTTAGCGATGATGTCACGGGCCTTTGCAATGACGCGGTCTCTCATCGTTGTTTGACCCTGGTCCGCCCAGTCTTCATAACGCTGTCGGTCCATCAGGGTGGGTGCCCAGAGGGCGGACGCGTGTTTCTGGGAGTGTTCCCTGTCACGATAATCACCGCCCGGTCCCACCTGACAAATTTCTTCAACTGCCAGGGTCTCTTCGTTGACTTCGATGCCCTTTGCGACCACATGGCTCATGCCGATTTGTTCATCCGCCATTACCAGCTGCAGCACGGAGCCGGTCATGCCCGATTCGAAGTATCCGACGTCGTGAATAAAGTTCGCCCCGCTGAGCATGGCCGAGTGCACCGAAGTGGCCGCTTCAATCGCGCCCTGGACATCCAGGATTTTGGTGTCGGTACAGCCGGCGGTCGAGAACATCGGCAGTCCAGCATATTGCGCCATCTCGGTCAGGGCTGCGCTCATTAAACTCAACTCCGGCGATCCATAGGCGTAGACCGAATATTGCATGTCCATAATCGACTGGACACCGCCCATAATCACGCAGGTGCCGGGATTAAGCAGCTGAGCGACCACTACACCGAGCATGGATTCGGAAAAGGCGCACACCAGCTGGCCGGCATGGGTGGCCGGTACCGTAGCGCCGCCGATACAGCAGGGCGTATAAACCTGCGGGATGCCGTTTTTGGCGTTATACATGAGCTTGTCCATGGCGTGAAAATCGCTGAGAAGCGGTGAGATCGGTTCACCGTAAAAAACGTAATTCGGGCATCGTTTAAAGGCTTCTTCACTGC
>JASFIV010000278.1:0-5813 GCA_050122475.1 Desulfobacterales bacterium
CAGCTTCAGCAGGCCGCTGAAAAAGCAATGGCAGACGGTCTTGCAGCCCTGACCGGGCGAATGCAGCAGGCCCAAATAGACGATGCCGGCACGCAGGCAGCACTGATCTCCATCGATCTAACCACCGGCGGCATTTTGGCCATGGTGGGGGGTGAAGATTTTTCCACCAGCCGCTTCAACCGCGCGACCATGGCACTTCGTCAGCCGGGCTCGGCTTTTAAGCCGTTTGTTTATGCCTATGCAATCGAACAGGGGCTGGCGCAAAACAAAACCATTCTGGACGCACCGGTTGTCTACAGGGGCGCACAGGACGGTCAGGATTGGAAACCGCAAAATTTTTCAATTGGATACAAGGGCGAAATGACCCTGCGGCACGCGCTGGCCATCTCGCAAAACATCCCGGCGGTGCGGTTGCTTCAATCACTGGGGCCATTGTCTGTCGCCCAGTTCGCCCATCAACTGGGTATCAAATCACCTTTGACATCTAATTTATCCCTGGCCCTGGGCACATCGGAAGTCACCCTGCTCGAGTTGACGGCAGCATATGCCGTATTTCCGAATAAAGGCGAACGAATTGAGCCATATGGCATTCTGGAAGTCAGCGACCGGCAGGGACGCATTATATGGCGCACCAAACCCCAGAAAAGATTGGTGATGTCACGCAGCACGGCGGCAATTGTAACGAATATGCTTGAAGGCGTTGTCAATGAGGGCACCGGCAGACGCGCACAGGTTCTGGGTAAGGCGGTGGCCGGCAAAACAGGCACCTCGAATGACTACAAAGATGCTTTGTTCGTCGGGTTTTCACCCCGTATTATTGCCGGCGTTTGGGTCGGCCGCGATCGGGGTGGCAGTTTGGGAGACCGCGAAACGGGGGCCCGGGCTGCCCTGCCCATCTGGACTGATTTTATGCAGGTCGCCCTGCAAAACGAGCCCCATCTTTATTTCGACATCCCAGACGATGTCCGGCCGATTCGCATAGATCCTCTAACCGGCCTGCCGCAGGCAGATGACTCAAAGGCATCGGTGGTCGCCCTGTTTAAAAAGGGCTCCGAGCCGTCACCGCTTCAGTGATGTCGGTTTAATACTTCAGAGGTCAGAAGACAGAGGACAGAAGTCAGAGGACAGAAGACGGATGAAAACCATGGAAGCTGACCGTCTTTCTTAATCTGGCTTCTGGCTTTTATCCTTTGATATCTGTCATCTGAATTTGAGTTGAACTTTTGACGCAAACAGTGCTATAGCTATCCTTCCAAAATTTTAATCATTGATAGATGGATTGTGTTCAAAAATGATTCGAAAAGCGACCATCAAAGACGTCAAGGCCATTCACGGACTTTTGCACGAATATGGCAAGAAAGAAGAGCTGCTGGCACGCCCGTTGAGTGAGCTATACGATCATGTCAGGGATTTTTGGGTGTATGTCGATCCGAATAATGATCAACTTATCGGTTGTTGTGCGCTGCAGTTTTGTTGGGAGGATCTGGCGGAGATTCGCTCTCTGGCGGTTTTGCCCGAACAACTAGGCAAAAACATCGGAAGCGAATTAACGGAAACGGTTTTGCAGGAAGCCAAAACATTCAACGTCAAAAAAGTATTCACCCTCACCTACAAACCGGACTTTTTCAAGCAATTCGATTTCGTTCAAATCGAACGTTCCGATCTGCCTTTAAAAATCTGGGCTGATTGTATCATCTGCGTCAAGTTTCCCGACTGCGATGAAATCGCCATGATGAAGGAGTTTAAATAAGTAATTAAAGGATTCAGAAATTCAGGAATAAAGGAATTTTATAAAAGTTGCCGAGCAGAAAACTTGATGCGCAACTGCCGTTTACTCTTTTCTTTAATAAAAAACTGGTTTATGTGTAAATGACATTAAGCGGAATAGGCGGATACTTTGAAATACCCGGTTTTGGCAGAATATGCTGTTCGCCCACCGATAACCAATGAAGATCCGGCTTGAGGTCTCTCAATTTTCCGTCTTCAGGCTCGCGAGCATGGTAGGTTGCCATATAGCTGGCCTGGAAGATGCAAATCCCGCATCTTTTCTCCCTTGCGACAATGTAATTTTTTCTAAATGCTTGCGGTGTCAATCCATGGGCCTCAGCAATCTCATTCAGTTCTTTTATGGATCTTTTGATCAAAACCGATTTAGAAATACCCCGCTCTGAGATACGCGTCAACGCTCTGGACTCACTACTGCCCACATACACGGTGGAGATACCCGGAATTCGTTTTAGATATTGGGCCGCAACGATGGCAGCTGTTCGCCTTCCACCCACCATTACCGGCAGCCCATAATATTCAAAAAATTTCTTTTGGATGTCTTCAGCGTACTTGTCACCCTTTTCAAAAATATCTTTCGAAATATAGCGTAAGCTCCGCGCCATATCTTCAGCCGCTTCTGTAATCGGCCAATCAATGCGCACATGGAAGTGCGTGAGCCCATATCGGTTCGTTTTCATGCTGGTGGAATCCCCTTGAATGAGCAAAGCATAATCCACGGGTAGCAGGATTTTTAAGAAGCTCTTAAAGTAGATGGATTCAAGATACTTCCAATTGCGGTCAAACTTTTCAGAAAGAGAAAGTGTTTTAAAGCGTAATAAATTCTGTTTGGTTGTTTTGTTGACATCAAAATATCGAATGTACTTTTTGTGCTCCGGCAAAACCGTATCTTCCACAAAAATAACCAAAAACGCATTCTGAGATTCGTACTCCCGATTTGGGATGCGACCCCGGGGCTTCATCTCCCGCTTTTCAACAAAAGGAAACGGTTTCAGCTGAGTATTAAAATTTTCATAAGAATCAATCAGGGCATGTTGTAATAAAAACTGATCCAGCTCATCCCTTAACAATTCATAATAGGAACGCCGCAGTTTTTTAAGGCGGCTCAGTTCCTCTCTGTATTTCCAATGTGCCAATAGGTTCTCCTGAAAAAAATTACTTTAAGTATCTGAAAATCAATGAGTTCTGATATATTCTATCATGAATTACTATAGAGTTAAAGGATGAAATTATTAGGCAAACTTAATGCAGTAGGTTCTATTTATTTTCCAGCTTCTCAGCCCACATATAAATTCTTTCGCGATAATAATAACAGAGCAACGCCAGAACCAAGCAGGCACCCATAACCACTGTGAGTAAAACATAATTTTGTTCGTACAGGAATGCGCCCTGCATGCTTAACGCAAATGTGCCCGGCATTCTGCCGACTGCGGCCATTAAGATAAAGAGTTTGATCGGCAACGTCGTTAGACCAAGAGCCAGGCATAAATAATCCTTGGGAAAGCCCGGTATTAAAAACAGAATAAAGACGATGATAATGCCCTGACGCTTAAGCATTGCATCGATTTTTATCAGCTGACGCGCTGGAATCAATTTTCTGACAAAGCGCCGGCCTAAAAAACGACCGATCATAAAGTTTAACAACGAACCGATGGTCAGGCCGATGCTGGAATAAATAAATCCCGGTAGCGTACCGAATAAGTAGCCGCCGATGAAACCCGTTGCTTCACCGGGCACCGGCGCGAAAATGACCTGCAGAATCTGGATCAACATAAACACCGGCGGCGCGCTGGATCCAAACGAAGAAATCAGATTGCGGATTTGTTCACGATCGGAAAGTAATCGATACCAATCGATCATCTTCTCCCAGATCGGGACACGAAACCAAAACACCACAAGAAATAAGATGACAAGCGCCAACAGGATTGAGATTTTTAGCTTTTTGGGGATCGCCATTGGGGGCATAATTTTATGGATAAGGATGTGTTAATCCCTGATGAGTTTGGCAAGGGGTATTTTTTCAGTGTCATACGAAACAAATGCATTACGAACGTATAGATTGAAAAACGCCGCGTCTTTTCAATGATACTATAGATACAACACTAGCGCTGCTTCTTTTTCTTATTCTCCAGCGCTTTTTTTCGGGCCCAGCGTTCAACAAAACTGATGGTGCCGGAGCTGTAGGCACGTTTTACCTGCTCTTTTTTCACCTGAATGCCTTCCTCACCGGTGACGGCGGCCCTTAGGCATTCCGTTTTACAAAAGCAGACCATGCAGCTTTCAGGAGAGTGCCTGAGGCCGTCTTCTCCCAGTGGAAAGACCGTATCAAGATTTCCAAAACAATAGGGACGTTCTTCTTTTCTTTTTACCATTATTCGTATTCTGATCGTATTAGTTGTATGCGCGTTTTATCGCGGGGATAAATTTGTGCGTTCGCATTCACCACAAAGAACACGAAGGCACACAAAGATAAACAAAAAATCTTGGGCTGGTCATTTTGTGGCCTTTGCGCCCTTGGTGGGCTTCGGGGTTAGATCCCAACATATTCAAACACATCCATCAATAATCATTGGGCCGCGGCCGCGTCAACTTTTCAAACTCCCGGTTCATGTTTTCAATATAGCCCTGATCTGCGAAACTGTAGTACTGATTATCACCAATGATAATATGCTCATGAACGACCAAGCCCATAACCTTACCGGCAAATACAAGCTGGCGCGTAATGGCCACGTCTTCTGAAGAGGGTTTCGGATCGCCCGAGGGATGATTGTGGGCAAATATAAGCGCTGCGGCATCATAACTCAAGGCCGCCTGGATGACTTCGCGCGGATACACGCTGCTGGCTGTTAATGTCCCTTGAGAAAGGGTATCTGCGGCAATCACCTCGTTTTTTGAATTCAGAAAAATGACCTTGAATAATTCACGGCGCTTATCCCCGACGTGATGGTATAGATAATCAAAAAGGGCTCTGGAATCATTGATGGCATTTTTATGGATGATTTTTTTTTCAAGATATCGGTCGGCTGCGGCTTTAATCAATTTGATGCCGAAAAGGTTTTTGGGTCCGACACCTTTAACTTTGCAGAGTTCATGAGGTGACGCTTCGAGCACGCCTTGAAAGGTCTTAAAGCGCTTCAAAACGGCTTTGGCTGCAGCCTTGCAATCTTTGCGCGGTGTGGCCAGTGTGAGCAGAAGCTCAATCACTTCATAATCATGAAAGCCTTGCAGGCCACTTGTCAGAAAACGGTCACGCAGTCTTTGCCTGTGGCCTGCACCTTTGTGTTCGCTCTTGGCTTCAGTCTTGGGCATTAGGCTACTTTCGGTTCTAAGTTATTTTGGAATCAAATTTCAATAGGTTCCGGGTTCAAGGGTTCCCGCCTTTCCATCCTCCGTAGCAGGCTACTGCGGAGGACGGGCGCCTGAAAGGCTGCGACGCGCCGAGCAGGGTTCAGGGTTTGCATCCGTGATATCTGCTGCCATCTGTTGCTGACCTCTGTCTTCTGTTTACAGAAGTCCTACTGCTCATCCAGCTCCTGCTTCAACGCCCGCGTCATTAATCTGTAAACCGCTTCTTTGGGAGCCAGATCTTCATAAAGAATACGATAGATCTCATGGCAAATCGGCATTTCGACTTTGAGCTTACGCGAAAAGTTATGTACCGATTTTGCGGTTTTAACACCCTCGGCCACCATATGCATGTGGTCTAAAATTTCCTGAAGTTTTTGGCCGCGCCCCAATTTGATCCCCACCGTGTAGTTCCGGCTCAAATTACCCGTACACGTCAGGACCAGATCTCCGAAACCGGCAAGCCCGGTGAAGGTTCTCGGATTGGCTCCCAGATGAAGCCCCAGGCGTCTGACCTCGGTCATTCCCCGCGTAATCAGCGCCGCGCGCGTATTCAACCCCAGTCCGAGACCATCCAGCACGCCGGCCGCAATCGCAATCACGTTTTTTACGGCTCCCCCCAATTCCACACCCATAACGTCATCGCTGGTGTAGACCCGGAAGCAATCGGTTGCAAAAGCGTG
>JASFIV010000279.1:0-5806 GCA_050122475.1 Desulfobacterales bacterium
TCTTCGCTGGTGGGGCGCCCTGACGCGGGAAGCTTGGGATTGTTAAATAGCTCCTGTAAGCCGGGTCCCACCTTGGTGTCCTTGCGATCGGTATAATGGCAGCCCGAACAGTTGGCGCTAAACACATCTTTGCCGGATTCGGTGGCCCTGGCATTCTGTAGCTTGGCAAAAACCCATTCGCCGGAGCGCTCCGGCAGCTGGAAGGTGCCCTGCAAACGGACCTGATTCTCCTGGCACGCCAATTGGAGATCCGCCTTGCCCTTATCCCCCTTAAACCGAAAGTCCATGGCGACATTCTTTTCGGTTTGCGCCATCTTATCAATCAAAATATCACCTGCGAATTGCTTGCCGCTAAACGTTCCTGCCTTTTCCTGGGTAAATTGATAGACCTTGTCAAAGTTGGACTTCCAGATGCCGGCCACCTCACATTTTAATTCTTCAGCGTGCGCAACCGGGGGTTTAAAAACGGATTGATTCAAACCACTGTATATAGGGCCGTTGCTGCATTGGTGATCGGCTACTACAAAAAGCCAGTTGTTTAAGTCTTCGCTATCCAGCGGCAGCGGAATAAAAGGTGATTCATATTCCCCACTCGGAAAATCTGCTTTTTTATCTTTCAGATCGCCGCTTTTGGGAACCAGCCGGTAGGATCGAAACCGCTTGTTGTCAACGGCCAGCATCTGGGGGCCCAGGTTGTTGTTGGCATCTTCTACCTGCATTTTAATTTGAAAGACCTGGTCGGAAATTTTGTTAAAACGAATGTCGGAGATTCGTGGATCATCATTCGGGTTACCATCCACCGGTAAAATCACCGGAATATCATTATCGACACCCTCCTTGATCTGCACCTGCAGCGGAAAGTAGATATATCCTTCACTGTAAACGTGCAAACCCCAGGGGCCACCGCTCGGCAAGGGTATTTTAAAAGTGCCGTCGGTTCCAATGGCTCCGCCGGCTAAAAAAGCATCGTTGTGCAGCTCACCTTTTTCCAGGGCTACGGCCCCACTGGCAACAACTTTGCCATCGGCAGTGATGACTTTTCCGGTAATGAACGTTTGCCCCCATGCATTTAAGACCCCCAAAAAGAGAAAAATAATTGAAATCAAAATGAATCGGATGGTGAAAAATCGTTTATAAGACCCTGGCTTCATTTTTTAATCCTCGATGCTATAGTGTTTTTAGATAATCAAGCAGCGCATTCACCTGCTCATCCGTAAGGTGTCCAAAAGGCGGCATTTTGCTGACGGGTGTTTTTAAAATCTGCCGAAAGTTGTCATCTGACACCGAACGGCCGCTAACGGGAAATTTGCTCTGCTTAAAGATACCTTTCAAACCGGGTCCCACCCTGGTGGCGGTGCTATCCGTAAAATGACAGGCCGAACAGTTTTGCTTAAAGAGCTGTTCTCCCGTGGCGGCCAGACCTTTGGTTTCTGCCGCGGCGGGTTCACGGGTTCCGTACACCAGTTCTCCACCAAAGTACCCGAGGCCGATCACTGTCAAAAGGCACAGCGCATAAATGGTCACAACCGTTTTGGTAAATCCGCCGGCCAGAGCGCTGTAAACCACAGCAACAAGAAGCAAAAATAATAGAATTCCGGCTAACACAAGCTTCATCCTGATCTCAAAAAGGTAGGCACCGCCAAAGCGCTGCTGCCAGTCCATCAGACCCAGCAGTATGGTGGGAATCGCCATAATCAAAGCCAGTATAAAGCAATGCCTTGCGCTCTGGGCCACATTTTTACGATTGAAAATCCAGGCAACCAGTGCGAATAAAAACCCACCGATAATCAGGCCGGCCGGCAGATGGGTGGCCGGCGGGTGCAGCGGGTGCGTATAGCCTATTTTGGCCAGAAGCTGATAGATGGATTCAATCATTTTAGAGCCCCTTTCACCCTAAATATTAGGATGGGTACCCGTATTGGAGATTAAGCAGGGTTGACAGGAATGAAACGTGGTTTTTTGAGGAACGCTTAATGCTTAACTCATCAGCAAGCAGGGTGTCAATTGGATTTTTCATCATTCCTGTTTTAGCCGGCATACGGGTAGCTGTTTTCGATCGTCAAGTCAGATTCACAGGAAATTCCTTTTTTTCAAAGAATTTCGATTGCAGATTCCTTCTTTCGCAATTAGGTTTTTCCAAATATTGGTTTGTGTTCAGGAATCAGTTTTCAAAAAGTGTACAGGTGTGGGGTGTCAAGGTTCATTTTCTCAGCTCCTGCCTACTGGCCTCTGGCCACTGGCAAGAACCAGAGGTCAATTCCTGAGCACCGGCTGCAGGCAGTCACAACCCGAAACACGGAACGCGCAAGCCGCAACACGAACTATTGAACCTTTGAACGAGGTGACAGTCAGTAGACTGTTGCTATGATAAATGAAATGGAAGGCTTGACCGATGCCACAAAGTGGTATACATTAAATCCGTAGACAAGAAGCGTTAGTAAATATCGACCCCAACAACCCGGGAGAAAAAAATGAAAGAGCAAGTACAAAGCGCTTTGGATGACATCCGACCGACCCTTCAGGCTGATGGGGGTGATGTCGAGCTGGTCGATGTCGTCGATGGCATCGTTAAGGTTCGATTAACGGGGGCCTGTGGCGGGTGCCCCATGTCACAGATGACCCTCAAACAGGGTATCGAAACCTACGTGAGAAAGAAAATCCCTGAAATCGTCAGCGTGGAGTCCGTCTAATTCAGGTCTGTTTTGGCTGTCCATAATCGACAGCATTTCGAATATCGTCACGCCATAAGCTTCTGACACAGTGATGCCCTGATTGCAATCATCTGAAAGCCATCTGATGGTTGCAATCAGGGCATCGGCTTTATACCCCTTTCATCGTTAACATATCAGGTCATTCGTTTACCAAACGAACATCGGTGCCATAGCGGGCAAATACGATCGTCCCCACCACACCAAATACAAAGGCGACAATCAAATTGGTCGCCGGGCTAATCTGCCATAAAAATGCACCGCCAAAGGCTGCTATGGAAACGCAGACATCCCGCATAAAATAATACAGACCGTACATCCCGGCTTTGCAGGATTCCGGTGCCAGATCCAGTATGAGCGCTTTGCGGGTCGGCTCACCGAACTCCTTTAAGCCCCTGAGAACAAATGCGGGTATCAGCCACACGAACGACTGGCAGAATAAAAGCACCAGCGGAAAGAAGGTAAAAAAGACGAAAGTGGCCACCACAAACGGCTTCTTGGTGGTTTTATCGGCCAGGTGGGCGACCGGAATGTAGACGAGTACCGCCGTGGCCATTTCGATTGCGGTCAACAGGCCGAATTGGAAAGCCGTAACCGGCCGATCAATGGTCTGCATGCACCAGACTACGACAAACGCATAGGGAATCTGTTCACAGAAACGAATGAGGATATCGGATACGAGCAAACGCTTGAGCGATGCATTCATCGACTGAAACAATTTCCAGGGATTTTTTTCAGGCCTGAGCTCACAATCGTCGGCCGAGGCAGAGCGGGTATCGTCTTCAATTAATTTTTGCTGTAGTAGAACCGCCAGGACGGCTAAAGCCAGCGCCACACTAAAGGCTATGCGAACACCCTGCTCAACCCCCCACACACCGATGCACAACCCGCCCAGTACCGGTCCCAGGGCCATGGGAAAGCGACGCACCAGCGAATGCATCGTGACGCCCATGGTTCTTTTGTTGGTCGGCAACACTCTGGCGATCAGGCCCATAGTTGCCGGCAGGGAAATGGCCGACCAGGCCAGAAAAAAAACCGCACCGATCAATACCGCCTGCCAGGCCGGGATCAGAATCACCATTAAAAAACCGGCCATGGCCATAAAGTTAAAAACCAGCAGCGCACGCTTGGAGCCAATGCGTTCGGAAAGATATCCCCCCGGAAAAGCATAGACGGCCGATAGGAAATTATCCAGCCCGTTTAACAGGCCGATCGATATCACCCCGCCACCCAAGGCCAGCAGGTAAATGGGTAAAAAGCGCTCGGCCATGCGCTCGCCCATACCCACCAGGACCACCATAAACAGCAGCCCCACTGTGCTCTGGGTCAATCCGAGAAAATTCGAAATGCTTTTAAGACGGGTCATCGGTAGGCCACCACGCCGGAAGAATTTTAGCAACTATTTTAATTTATAGATATTTATATATTTTCCGGCATTAACAAATAGTTGTCGGATCTATTTTAGTGCTTATTATTAAGCCTGAAAACAACGACATGAAAATCATAAAGACCAATTCTTATTGTCTTTACGACCAAATTACAACACGAATCGGAGGTGCAAAAATGAGCCATACACTACCTGCGCTTCCATATGCATATAATGCTTTGGAGCCATTTTTTGATGAACAAACCATGCAAATTCACCATACCAAACACCACCAGACCTATGTCGACAAGCTCAATGCCGCACTTGAAGGTCATGACAATTTACTCAGTAGAAGCGCTGAAGAGCTGATATCGGATCTGAATACCATCCCGGAGCAGATTCGAACCGCTGTCAGAAATCACGGTGGCGGGCATGCCAACCACAGCTTTTTCTGGCCCCTGTTGTGGAAGGAAGTCGATTTCAGCGGTGATGTCGCCAAGGCCATAACCGCCAAATTCGGCGACTATGATACCTTTAAGGAAAAATTTTCAAACGCTGCCGCCCTGCTCTTCGGTAGCGGCTGGACCTGGCTGGTTGTTAAAAACGGCGAACTTGACATCACCACCACACCCAATCAAGACAGTCCCTTGAGCCAGGGTCACATACCGATTCTGGGCCTGGATGTCTGGGAGCATGCCTATTATTTGAAATACCAGAATCGCCGGCCGGAATATATTGCCGCATTTTTTAACGTGATCAACTGGGAAAAAGTAAACGAAAACTTTAAAAAAGCAATGCAGTGAAGCGTTGATCACGCCAAAGAAAAAAACAGAATATCTTTGCGCTGCAATCGGCTAACATACCCGCCTGAAAATTAGGAGGGCAGGATGACGTTCATCCTGCCCTCTTGATTTCTGTATTGATTATACGTGAACCGTGCCGGCCTGCGGTATAAAGCCGGATGCATGGTGCCTTTATCAGGCAGGGGCCTTCATCTTGCGCCAGCCTTCCTCCATGAACTTCTTCTCGCGGTTCAGCCCCCATTCCTTCATCGCCTCGTAATAGGCACGGATATCGGTTTTGGCCATTTTCTGAATTTCCTCACGCTCCTGATTTCTTCTTTCGGTATCATCGGGGGTAATGCCAACCCAGGTGGCGTATCCCTGATCGAAGACCCAGGCGGCGGTCACTTCCTGGGGTACGATCCCCATTGAAGCGGCATGGATGCGTAATAGATCCATATCCAGTTCAAGTACCCAGTCGTTGTCCCATACGCGATCCGCACGCAGGGCATCTATCTCCTGGCTGCAATTCGGGCAGAAGACTTTCGTCACCGCGGATTCTGTCAGAACCATTTTTCCAAAAAATATCTCAGCGGTTTTTTGCCCGCAGACGCAATCGGTTTTATAGCTTTCACACATAGGTTACGCCTCCGTTAAAGGATATTGGGTAGTCAAATCAACAAAATATATGCCAAACCTAACAAAGACATGCGAAAAGACAATTGATTTAGGTCAAAAAATAAAAAATCTTTAAGAGACTTTTTCAATTGATCATTTCGTCATCGATGGATTTTAGTCAATAAAATATGGATTTTTGAAAGTGGTGAGTCGGGTAGCGCAGGGGAATCTCACCCCCACGCCCCCACAGATCGGTACGTGACAGTCTCCCGTCATACCGCTCCTGCCAGCATTACTCTTGAGACTTCACAATCTCAAGCCTACGCAAAAAG
>JASFIV010000280.1:0-5791 GCA_050122475.1 Desulfobacterales bacterium
GGATGAAGGACAACCGCCGCCGACGACTGCTGGGGCGTGCAATTCAAGTCCGATTCTCCACCAAATCTCTGGATTTTTTACCCATATTGCTGATTCAGCATCAAGTTAAGCGTTTCATCGACCGATAATGCATATGGAAACTCCAAAACAAAAAAATATGCATAAAAAAATCAGGGATAAATTTGACGGTATGTTGAATTATTGAGGAGGAAGTATGAAGGCTTTGGATACACCTGTCGGCAAATACCCGATCATTGCGCGCCTATTTGAGTTGATCAACCATATTTCTGAAGATCAATTCGTTATGATCTTAAAGGATATGCTGGGCGATAAATTCAGCGCTCAGCTATTCAAGCTGGTTGTTGACCTGTCCGAGGAGCAACAGATCGCTCTGCTGAACCATTTACAGAAAAAAGTGCATGCCCAACACAGCATTGAGCGACGCAGACATTCGCGCAAGCCCTGTCTCATACCGTTAACATATCTCGTGCAGGGCCGTCAGTTCAATGGTTATATCCTGGATATCAACGATCATGGGGTATTCATTGAAACCGGCAATGCCTTTTTCAGCGGTCAGGAAATCATCATGACCTTTGCCGCCCCCCGAAATCAAAAAGCGCTTACGATCATCGGCCAAATCGTCTGGAGCAGCCAGGATGGAATCGGCGTAAAATTCAACCGTCTGACCGCGCATCAGCGCAAAGCGATCCAGGCCTTTTCGGAAACCAAAGCGGAAGTCTACACCATCAAAAGCTGACCCTTCCCTTCAGTACCATCAACATTTCTTCCCAAATAAAATTGGATTTCAGGTGTCAGGCTCCTGGCTGCTGGACACTGGCTGCTCGCTGCTCGCTTCTGGCTGCTGGCTACTGGGCTGTATGCTTCTGGCAAATGGAGGCTGGCTGGTGGTCGCTGATTTTTGCGTCGCCGCAGAAACATCCGTCCTTGGTATAATGAGTCAAAATCGGAGAACAGCCGAGGACGAGAGCGAATACGAGAACGAGAACGATAAGCGCACTTAAAATCATCGTCTTCGTCGTCGTCCTCTTGCTCGTCCTCGAAATTCCAAACCGACTAGACACCCGCAACCCGAGAACCTGAATTTTCCATTGACATGAATTTAAATTTTTCTTATTAAATCAGACGAATATTGATCAGGTTGAAACGTAATTTCCCTTAAGGCAACTGTTTGCGGCGGCCGTTAATGGTATCGTTCTGAAGTTAATGGCGATAATCGATGTAGAAAGGCAAGAAACTTCCTTATAAGCAAATGTGAATATTGACTCTCCTATGGTAGATTTCATATGGAACAGACAAACGACACTCGACAGCGGGATACCGACGGCATCGAAATGGACGAATGGCAAGAGCGTTCACTGCATGAACGCCGCACCAATCGGGATTGCCGTCAAAAACCGAGCGCACCATACTTTAAAAGAGGCGGTTTGGAAAGAAGAACCGGTAAAGAGCGCCGCCAGGCTGACGAACGCAGAGACGGATGGCTGCGGGTTGGTAAATGGCGCAGCGAAATGATTTTTGACGAATAAACACTTTTGGTCCGCCGTGTTCAATACCGATGAGTAAAACGCCAGCGGGCAGAGCCTTCTCAGCTCTGCCTTTTTTGATGGAGGAAAAACGAATGCTGACAACTGAAAACAGTGCGCTGGTCTTGATCGATGTTCAGGGAAAACTGGCCCAGGCAATGCATGACAAGGAACGCTTTCTGGACAATACCATAAAATTGGTCGAGGGCAGCCGAATTCTCGGGTTGCCGGTTTTATGGACCGAACAAAATCCCGCCGGACTGGGGCCGACCTTACCAGAAATCGCCGAGGTTTTAAGCGGCCAAAACCCACTGAGCAAGCTCAGTTTCAGTTGCTGCGGCAATGAGGAATTTATCAAAGAACTCAAAAAGCTGAATCGCCAAAACATACTGGTCGCGGGTATCGAAACCCATGTCTGTGTTTACCAGACGACTGCCGATTTGGTCGATCTGAATTACGATGTCCAAATTGTTGCCGATGCAGTTGCATCCCGCACAGCTGAAAATAAACAAGTCGGTCTTGAAAAATGCAAACAGGCCGGTGCCGGCCTGACCAGTACTGAAACTGTTTTGTTTGAATTGCTTAAAATTGCCAAAGGCGACAAATTTAAAGAAATTATTAAAGTGGTCAAATAAAAGAGATTTCATAATCCCCTGCCCGCCTCATTTCCACTGGCAAAAGCGTCCTGCTATGTCAGGATGCTTGTTCATGTGGACCTGATCCTTATCAGATGCCCCATACCCAGTATAAAATTGAACCGTGCAACCCAGCTTGTTTGACAAAATCTACAAATCAGATTAGGATTGCTCCTTTTTTATAAGCATCCGCCCATTTAACACTGGCGGTAAACATATCAAGCCATAGACACAGATTCGAAAATCAACACATGACAAACGGCGACCTGAACTGGAATAGCATTTATGAGTTTTTAACCGGCCCGGCCCTCTGGTTTACCTTCATCTTTTTTCTCGGCGGCCTGCTGATCCGCATGGCATTTTTGTTTCGCCTGAGCCGCAAAAAAGATCGCGTTATTTACAATCATGTCAATCTGGACTGGGGATTAAGATCCATCATTCACTGGATCATCCCTCTTGCGAGCGTATCCATGCGACAGCAGCCGATTTTTTCGCTGGTCGCTTTTATCTTCCATCTAACCTTAATCGCCGTACCGCTGTTTTTAAGCGCTCACATTCTGTTGTGGGAGGAAGCCTTCGGCGTCACCCTCTGGTCTATACCCGATGGGCTGACAGACGCATTAACCCTCATCTTTATTGCGGCGGCCCTGTTTTTAATTGTCCGCCGCCGGATCAGACCCGAGGTCAGGATCTTAACCAGCGCCTGGGACTATGCCCTGCTGGTTATCACTATGCTGCCGTTTATCACCGGATTTTTAGCCTATCATCAATGGGGGCCCTATGAAGCCATGCTGGTCTTACATATTGTGTTCAGCCAGATCCTGTTGATTCTTATCCCAATCACCAAGCTGGCCCATATGATACTGTTTTTTTTCACCCGGGCGTTTATCGGCTTTGAGATGGGGGGACGGAGGGGAGCAAGGTCTTGGTAGCTCAAACGAAGTAATTTTCAAACTTTTAAGATTCAAATGACCTTATTATTGAAGATTGTTTATTGAATATTTAATATTAAATTAACATTTTATCAGAAAATAGGGATCTCTCATCAATTGGAAAAGGCTGAAAAAAAATTTGATTTTGAGAACAATACGGATGCCCCTGTGGACATCAAACAGGTGCGCGCCATCCTGGACGCCAACGACGGCGCCCGCATCAAAACCTGGCTGAGCATCTGTTCGCGCTGCGGCTTGTGTGCTGAAAGCTGCTTTGTTTATGCCGCCAACGACCGCGATCCGCGGTTGAGCCCGGCTTATAAATTCAGGCACACGCTGGGCGAGATGTATCGGCGCAAAGGCAAACTGGATCGCTCTTTTCTGGAAAAATGCTACCAGATCGCCTGGCTGCAATGCACCATGTGCAAGCGCTGTTCGATGTACTGCCCCTTCGGCATCGATGTGGCCACCATGATCGCCGTGGCGCGCAGCGTCTGCCACTCACAGGGGGTGACCCCAAAGCAACTGGCTTTCTTTTCAGATAATTGCGATAAAGCCGGCAATCACATGGGCATCCCCGTAGAGGAGCTTGTGGACACCTGCGAGTGGATGGTCGAAGAAGTCGAAGATGATTACAAGGGCGTCACCATCCCCATCGACCAACCCGAAGCCAGGTACATGTACACCGTCAACCCGCGCGAACCGGTTTATTACCCTCAGGACATTTCTTATGCCGCCATCATATTTGCGGCTGCTGGGGAAAGTTGGACCATGCCGACCTTTGGCTGGGATTGCACCAATTTGCCGATGTTTGCGGGCAATCGCAAACTGGCCGGCAAACAGGTCAAAAATGTCTACGACAAAGCCCAGGAATTAAAAGCCCGGTATATTCTGATAACCGAGTGCGGACACGCTTATCGTTCTCTGGCCTTTGAGGGGCCTTATATGGCCGGTTGCCCGGATGGCCAGCCGCCGGTTAAAATTAAGCATTATGTGCAGTTGGTGTATGAATATTTGCGGGACGGTCGCATTCAAATCGATCCGGCCAAAAAAATCAAAGAACCCATCACCTATCAGGACCCCTGCAATGTTTCTCGCAACGGCGGCCTGTGGGAGCACGCTCGCAAGATTATACCTTACATCGCCGAAGATTTTAGGGATATGGCTCCCAACCGCGAACACAATCATTGCTGCGGCGGTGGGGGCGGTATTATGCCCATGGGCCCGGACTACAAACCCTACCGCATGGCCTCCGGAAAGTTAAAGGCCGAACAAATCAGGGAGACTGGCGCCAAAATCGTGATCACACCCTGCCACAACTGCTTTGATCAGGTAAACGATCTGAGTGAAGTGTACGACCTGGGTGTCAGCGCCATATCGCTCAAAGAAATCATCGTCGAATCCATGGTCGTCCCGGACCACATGAAGCTCAATCCTGAAAAGTAAAGTCTGACTTATACTCTGAATATGTATTTGTTGGAAAAATTGTGATGAGAAGATAAATTGTCTAACAAGGCTAATGCAGTCGACGCAAATAGCGGCGCAACTGATTAGCAAAAGGAGGCTTTATGTATGCATTAGCGATAAACGGAAGTCCACGTAAGGAAGGTAATACCGAATTGCTTCTAAAGGAGGTTCTGAGTGAATTGAAAAGCGCAGGCTGGGAGACAGAACTTGAAAAAGTGGGTGGAACAGCAATTCGCGGTTGCATTGCATGTGAAAAATGCTTTGAAAATAAAGACAATGAATGTTCAGTCAAAAAAGATAAATTTAACACCATCTTTTCAAAAATGTTAAAAGCTGATGCAATGATTCTGGGTTCGCCAACCTACTTTGCAGCAGTCTCTGCTGATTTGAAGGCATTGATTGAAAGGGCAGGTTATGTGGCTTACGCCAACGGTCACGCTTTTTCTGGTAAAATAGGGACTGCAGTGGTGGCAGTTAGACGCGGCGGCGCCACACATGCATACGATACCATCAACCACATGTTCCAAATGTCCAGAATGATCATTCCTTGCTCGACCTATTGGAATATGGGTTTTGGTTTAGGTAAAGGAGAGGTTCTTAAAGACGAGGAAGGCTTAGCGAACATGCGCCACCTGGGAAAAAGCATCGATTGGCTCGCCAAGGCCATTATGCCCCATATAAGCACCTATCCAAAGTCCTAACTTTTTAGAAAACTGAAATATATCCCTAATTTTTTTCATCATATCAGCTTGTGTAAGCATAGCCGCAATACCAACTTTCGCTATATTATAGATTGCGTCTCAAAATCCAAAACAAATCGAATTGTTGATTAATAAGAATCGATATTCCTAACCAAATGTTGGAATTTCAATATACAAAATATTATTTTTCACAAAACGCAAAACCTTTTAATTTTTCTCAACGATTTTCGAGACTTCAAATTTTTTATCCATTCGAAGCGCTCAAAGCAGTTGCATCCAACCGATTCTTGACACAAAACCGACTATTGGGCATACTCAAGTGTTGAAAAATCTACATACCCATCATATTGCAGCGTATCATATTATAAATGATTTTCATCATCAGGTTTCATGGGAGATAATCTTATATCATTGGTAGGTTGCCCATGCGTTTCCACCCAAATATTCTCGGTATCGATATCGGTTCGGTGTCGATTGCAGTTGTTGAAATAACTTCACAGAAACAAATCGTT
>JASFIV010000281.1:0-5784 GCA_050122475.1 Desulfobacterales bacterium
TGCCGGTGATGCGCTTGTCGCCTGTCTGTTTAACATCAGCAGCTTTATTGGAAGCACATCCGGCAAACCACGCCATCAGCACAACCAGCGAAAAAATCAGTAGATAAAGTCTTTGTTTGCGTATAAGTTGGTTAATCACCTTAAAATTCTCCAGGAGGCTTCGGAAGTGTTAGTTCCTTATTTCTGAGCGTTACATTGCCGACGATATCTTCATATTCTTCTGCAACGATGACTTTGTTGTTTTCAATTTCGATCACCTTGCCGGCATTGGTCCCGATGTATGTGCCTTTTCTGATGACATAGCCTTTGCCGTTGGACTCTTCGACTAGGGCCTTATTGCCGCTTGAAGCGGAAACAATGCCCACCAATTTAAGCTGGCTCAGATCAATTTTCTCGAGCGGTGTGCGCGGGATTCTCTTTTTGCGTTTTGATTTAGACGCCACCGCCTGCCTTTCCCTGAACAAGGGTTCAAATGGATTCACTTTCCCCTTGGGATTATATGTTGGCCGCACCTTTAATGACGCACTGGCGACGGTGGCCTGGCCAGCTCCAGACGCTGCCGGCTGTTTGGGAGACGACGGTTGAATTTTGGAAATATCCGATTTGGGTTTTATCGGCAGTTGCGGCGCTTTTGATTCCGGGGGCTTTACAGCAGGCGGAACTGATTTTTGGGCCAGTGCAGGCTTTTCAGAAGCTTGTTTGCCGGGACCGGGTGGTTCCGGTTTGGTTGCAGTTCGCGATGCACTTGCTGGCTTTCGCTGGGGAGGACTAGACTTTTTGTCTGCGGTGCTACGGATTTTTTTACGAACGATTTTCGGTGTGACCGTCTCGTTCGCCGGTTGATCACAACCCAGTAAACCGATAAAAAAACCAATCAAACAAGCCAAATTACAGATAATAATGAGATTTTTTTTCATGGCGTTTTAATTACTTTTCAGCAAGGATGTCAAAATAAGTTTCAGATTATTTTTTCCGTTTTTTATTTTTTCCGGTATTTTTTTTGGGTTCGGGCTCGACGAATTTATAGGTAACCGCCGTGCATGAGGTATTCAGGTCCAGGGTCTCCTCTCCGGCGCGCGACATCGAAATATTTCTGATGTTGACGATTCGCGACAGGCGCGCAACCTTATCAAAGAACAGTGCCAAATCGTGATAGCCACCTTTGACATTCATGGCCACGGGTATTTCGGCATAAAATTCTTTGCGTACTTCTGACTTGGGCTCAAACAATAAAAATTCGAGCCCCACATCCTGGCCAGATCTGGAAATACTGGTTAATAAAGAGGGAATCTCCTCTCTTTCCGGCAGCGCTTTCATTGCGGTTTTAAACTGCACTTCGGCCTCCATCATTTGCTTTTGAAACTTTTCCAGATTGGCCGCATTTCGCTTGGCGACGACCAATTTTTTCTCCAGGTCTGTCAGCTGTTTATCTAATTTTTCGATTTCCGCCCATTTAGGCTTGTAAAGCACAAAAACAAAAATGGCGATAATCGCTATAAAAACGCCTGCAAAAATCAGAATGCGTTGGACCTTTGATAACCCTTCGATCTTGGCGAAAAAGGCTTCAACGCCTGTTGCCGTTCCTTGTGTTGCATTCATTATGTTTTGACCCTCTTCGGCTTACGTTTTTTTTCGGATTCGGGTGGTTTTGGCATCACCTTGGTGCAGATGATTTGAAAGCCTTTCAGGTTTGTTTTCTGCACCTCTTGACGCCGCACGGAATTCAACTTCACTTCACTAAACAAACCGCTTTTTTGGAGGCGCACCATAAAATCAGCGACTGTTTTTTCATCCAGTGCAATTCCGGTAATTTTTACAGTTTTATCCTGTACCACTAATTCGTTTAGCCACATGCGCTTGGCTACCAGCACTTGCGTCATCGTATCCAACAAAATTACCGGTGCAAGACGGTCTGATTCCAGTTGTTCGATGACCGCCATTTTTTTACGGAGGTTTTCAAGATTTTTCCGGATTCGGGCGATTTCTTTGTTGATTTCGTTGTATTTTTTTAATTCGGCGTTGGTTTCCTTGATCTTTTTGTCTAATTTGCCAACTTTGGAACCCAAATCAAAATTATAATAAAATGCTATGATCAGAACCAAAACCAACGATAGCAGAAACAGCGATACCTGGCGGCGGACATTTTCTTTTTTCCGGTCGGCCCGAAAAGGGAGCAGATTAATTCGTATCATTTGTCATTCACTTTTCTTAATGCCAACCCCACGGTTATGGCTGCCTGGGGGGCAATTTGTTTGATAAACTCGGGATCAAAGCGGTCATCAACATAGATGCCTTTAAAAGGATCGATGGTTTCAACCTCAGCAGACGCTTCGACTCCCAGCAACTCACGAAATTCACCGATACTGGCGCCACCTCCGCTCAAAATGATGCGTTTGATTTGATCATCCGGATAGGTGGAATAGAAAAAATCAAGTGCCCGTCGAATTTCGGTGCACCAGTCGGCAACAACCGAAGAAACGATTTCTTTTAAATCTTCAGCTGACAGACGATCGGGATTATCGCCGAATTTAAGATTTTCAGCCTCGTCGAAATTACAATCGACCAATGAAATGATTTTCTGGTTGATCTGACTGCAGCCTAATGAAACATCGCGCATAAATACGGAGTTGTTGCCTTTGAGAATATTCAGTGACGTCTTGCTGGCCCCGATATCAATTAATGCAATGTTATCATCGCCGGGGTCATAACCGACCTCAAATGCATTCTGCAGGGCAAAGGCTTCGACATCGATAATACAGGGATTAAGACCGGCCAGATTTGCAAGGTTATAAAAGTCATCGACCATTTCTTTTTTAGCGGCCACCAGAAACACATTCATTTGATTGGGGTTGGTTTCGTTTGGCCCCAGAATTTGAAAATCCAAATTGACGTCACTGATATCAAATGGAATGTATTGCTCGGCTTCAAAATGGATGGTTTCCTGTAATTGCTCTTCGTCCATGGTTTGGACGGCAATTTTTTTAACGATGACTGAATAACCGCCAATGGAAATGGCCACATTACGCTCTTTAATGCTATACCCTTTAAAAAGCTGGCGAATTGACTCCGCAACGGCTTCCGGGTCGTTAATGGTGCCGTCTTCAATGGCGCCATGCGGAATGTCAGTCATGCCGAATCGTTTCAACTCCCGGCCTCGTTTAGACTCAGCGATTTCGGCTGCCTTCAGAGAGCGGGATCCAATGTCAAGTCCAACTAGGGTGTCTTTTTTACCAAATACCATGAGATGCTCTTAGTCCTTAAATATTTTGTCTTTTTCGGTTAATTTCAGGCCCAATGCCAGCAGAATCTTGCGCTTGGTCTCCATGCGACACGGCATGCCCTTTTCAATACGGGCAATCGTAATGGGCGAAACACATGCTTCGCGGGCAAGTTCAGCTTTGCTCATTAACAAAGACTCTCTGGTTTCTTTTAAACGATTTTTGCTTGCCATGGATCAGGATTTCCTATTTTTGAGAGACGGATTATAAGTAATGCGAAAGATTTCAAATGAAATTCATTATTAAATGAATGTTATTTAAGTAAATTTTCGCATATAATCCTATAGGAGTCAAGCAGTTATGCATAATTATATATAATTACGCGTACTTATATCATATGTCAGTTCAGTCTAATTCATCTAAATTGCTTTATCGGGCTTTGAAACAGTTGCTGCTGGAGAGAAGATGGCCGCACATTGGCCGTGCCGTTTCGCAACCGTATTTTTAATCCGTATCCCTCCTTTTATATGAATGGGCCACCTTGTCGGAGTTCAATAAATAGTCTGCCATGTTGGTAAATGTTGTTTTGCGTGTTATATTGTGATGCTGACAATCTGCTTTGCAAATTTTGCGCCAATACATATAGATAAATAGACTGACAGCTGAAATATTTTATAACTTAATTATTACAAATAGTTATATGACGGTTTATCTGGGGCGTGAGATTGCAGATCCAGATGTAAAGATGCTTTTTGGCAATGCCGGGCAATTATGTCCATGTTCAGCGTCAATATTTTGAAAGAATCGGTCAAATAATTTTCAGCATTAGCGGAAAAAGCTTTAACTTGACCAGAAAAATTAGTATTCTTATACCGCACCTAAAGAGCCGTTGATATCATTGAGATTTTTAACAATGGAACCCAAACTTCCAGAAGACAAGCTCAAACCCTTTCGCCTGGTCAAATATTTTGTTTTCAGCGGGCTGGTTGTTATTTTTTTAGCCACCATTATATTTTCGGCCCTCAATACGCATTGGGTAAAATCCATGCAGCGTAAGAAAAGCGAAGACTATGCCCACGTAATGATTGAAAATTTAAATCACCAGGTTTTTTTACAATTTATTGTTCCTGTTGGTTTGATGTATGGTAAAATTCGATTGAGCAATCGGGAGCAATTTGAGCGCATGGATAAAGTTGTGCGCAGCACTCTGCATAGCTTTGAGGTTGACGAAATCAATATTTACAGCATGGACAATGAGGTCTCCTATAGCTTTGATCAATACTTAATTGGGCGTCGAAATTATGGCGGTACTGGATATTTGCAGGCCCGTACGGGCAAATGGAACCATAAACTGGTTCAGAGAGGAAATTTTTTACAGATTCTTCTGGGTTTCCCCAAAAAGGTTCAACTGATCACTTTTGCCCCCTTGCGCTGGGAACCGCAGCTGGGAAAAATCTCGGGACGGGTTCTTGGCGTTGTCGAGATCGCCCAGGATCTGTCTGAAGACTATAAGACCATTTTTCAGATTCAGATTCTGGTGATTATTACTAGCACGTTATTGATGGGGGCGCTTTTTGTGGTGTTGGTCTTTGTGGTTAAAAGAGGTGAAGGTATTATCCAAAGGCGCGCTATGGAAAGATTGCGCCTCAAGGAACGATTGGCCCACGCGGAGCGCCTGTCGTCTTTGGGTGAAATGGCTGCCGGAATTTCACATGAGATTCGCAACCCACTGGGCATTATTAGAAGTTCGGCCGAATTGTTAAAGAAAAAAATTGCCAAAATCGATCCGCAAAACACATTTCCAGATATTATCGTTGAAGAAGCCAGCCGTTTAAACTCGATCATTACCGATTTTATCAATTACGCCAAGCCCAAAGTTCCGAACATGGCCCTCTGCCGGGTTGAAGAAATCATTGATAAAAATCTCACCTTTCTCGAAGCCCAGAATAAGGAAAAAGGCCATATTATTAAGAGGGATTATCAGGACGGTTTGCCGGATATCATGGCCGATTCGGCCATGCTGTATCAGTCTTTTCTGAATATTTTACTAAATGCAATGCAGTCGATGCCAGAGGGAGGCAGAATCCGAATTGAAGTCAGCTCCAATGATCACCGGGTGACGATCCACTTTGATGATGAAGGCCAGGGTATTCCGCCTGAAAATATGAATAAAATCTGGGATCCTTTTTTTACAACCAAAGAACAGGGCACAGGCCTTGGTTTAGGTATCGTAAAAAACATTATCGAGTCCCACGGAGGTAGCATCCAGATCGTCAATCGACCCGTTTCAGGGGCTCGGGTCACCGTCGAGCTGCCGCTCAAACCGACCACAACTGGCACAGCGTCGCCAGATGAAATGGCCGCGGAGCGTAATTAGTTTCCATAAACCTAAAACATATTCACAGGCATACGAAGACATCATGGAAACCATTCTCATTATTGATGATGAAAAAAACTATTTGACCATTCTAAGCGCGCTTCTGGAAGAAGAAGGTTATGAAGTACTCAGTGCCTCCGGGGGGCAGGAGGCTTTTGAAATTCATAAAACCTCTGATCTGGATCTCAT
>JASFIV010000282.1:0-5766 GCA_050122475.1 Desulfobacterales bacterium
GCCCTGGCGATTGCTACCAGCGGTAAGGCTACACGAGTGCTACTTGCTGGCTTCGACGGATATGGTGCAGACGATCCAAGAACGGCCGAAATGGATAATCTTATAAAGGTTTATACGAATACAAAAGGTTCTTTAAACATTTTAGCCGTAACGCCTACTAAATATAAAATGCAGGCGACCTCAGCCTATGCCTTGTGAGGAATAACCGATGAAATATATTTTAGTAATTCCCGCAAGATATGAATCATCTCGATTGCCCGGCAAGCCACTAATCAATTTAGTCGGCGTGCCGATGATCGTTCGAACCTTTCAGCAATGCCGAAAAGCTGTTCCTGCAGATAAGATTTATGTGGCAACCGATGATAAGAGAATCCAATCAGTTTGTATCCAAAATGAAATACAGGTTCTAATCACTTCTCCAAACTGTTTAACCGGCACTGATCGTGTTGCTGAAGTTGCGAATCTGGTTGATGCTGATACGTATCTTAACATCCAGGGAGATGAGCCTGTATTCAACCCAAACGATTTGACTGAGCTTATTAAGTTCGCCGAAAAATATCCAGATCAGGTACTGAACGGTTATTGCGATATTGGAGATGAAGAATTATTTCGATCCGAGAGTATCCCAAAGGTGGTTATGCGTCCCGATGGTCGGCTTTTGTATATGTCGCGAGCGCCAATCCCGACCAATAAAAACTTAGAGTTTGTAAAATCTTGGAGACAAGTTTGTGCATATGCTTTTCCGAAAGAAGCGATAAAAACATTTTCGGATACAAAAAATAAAAGTAAACTGGAGGAGATAGAGGATATAGAAATATTGCGGTTCCTGGAACTTGGTTTTGAGGTAAGAATGATTGAAATGTCCGACAGTTCAATATCTGTTGATACACCAGAGGATGTTATTCGAGTGGAACAAGCCATCAGAAAAAGGGGACTATAACTTTGCAGGAAATTGATTTATATTTATACAGATCGTATATTTTTGACTGCGATGGGGTTCTGCTCAACTCTAACCGAATTAAGACCAAAGCTTTTTATACCACCGCAATTTCATACGGCGAAGCAGAAGCAAATGCTCTCGTTCAATATCATGTGAGAAATGGGGGAATTTCACGATACGAAAAGTTTAAATATTTTCTTAAAGTAATCGTTGGCAAAAAAATTCAACATAATGAATTAGAGGGTTTGCTAGCAAAGTATGCAGAGGAATCAAAAGCCGGGCTTATGCGTTGCGAAATTGCTTGTGGGCTCGAAAGGTTGCATAAATCCCTCCCCCACAGCCGGTGGTTAGTTGTTTCAGGTGGTGACCAGAAGGAACTGCGAGAAATATTTAGTAAGAGAGGAATCGATATGTTCTTTGATGGCGGAATATTTGGCAGTCCAGATACTAAATCTGAAATTCTAAGCAGAGAGTTATCCACATTCAATATCAAAAAACCTGCGGTATTTTTAGGTGACAGCCGTTATGACTATGAGACTGCTGTCAAAAAAGGCTTAGACTTTATATTCATACATGGGTGGTCAGAATTTGATGGGTGGGAAAAATATTTCAGATCTAAAAACGTTTATGCAATTTCCAATATTGAACAACTCATAAAATCATTGAAGTAATATAGTTGTTTTTATTCCTTATAGACATCTAGAAAGACAACAAAGTATTAACTGCTTTAACCATGAATGGAAATAAGCCGGCACAATCGACAAACATCCTGATCCTGGGTTTAGGCGGCATCGGCTATTATCTGGCCAAACGCCTGGTGCATGAAGGCTATGCCATCACAACGATTGAATCAGACCGCGGCGTAATCCGTCAGGCCGATGGGGTTTTAGATGCCCGCCTGATTCAGGGCAATGCCATGAGCATTGAATGCTGGCGAGATGCCGATGCCTCTAAGATGGATTATCTGATTGCAGTCACCAACAACGATGCCGTCAATATGATGGCCTGTTTGATTGCCGACCGCTTTGGCATACCGCGCAAAATAGCCCGCGTCCGCTCCCTGGAGTGGGGTGGTGAAGACTCTTTTCTCAGCGCCGATGACCTGAAGATTGATTTGATCATACACCCTGAGGAGCTGGCAGCCCAGGAGATATACAGGCTCATTAAGTTACGGGCCGGCAACGAGATCATCGATGTCGCCGAAGGGCAAATACAGGTCATGGCCACTCGCATTCATGAAAAATCGCCGTTGGCCTATCGCAAATTGAAAGATATCTCGAAAGAGCACCGTGAATTTCCTTTTCGGGTAGTTGCCGTTGCGCGGGGGATCACTACCTTGATTCCCGGTGGTGACCACGAGCTGTTGCCCCAGGACCAAGCCTTTTTTATGGCCAGCAGTGAAAACCTGCCCCGCCTGATGGGCCTGACGGGTGTTGAACAGCAAAAGCGTCATCGGGTGATGGTCCTGGGCGGTGGCCTGGTGGGGCGGCGCCTGGCGGAGCTGCTCGACAAAACGGTCGAGGTCAGGCTGATCGAAAAAGATGAGCGCTCAGCCCAGGAGCTTTCTTTTGAATTATCAAACACCGAAGTATTGCATGGTGACGGATCGGATTCGAATGTTTTGGTGTCAGCGGGACTGTTGGACATGGATACCTTTATTACGGCCACCGGTGAAAACGAAACCAATATCATGAGCTGCGTGCTGGCCAAGCACCTGATGAATTCTCCCAATGGTAAATTGCGCGGCAAGCAGGGCAAGTGTATTGCACTCGTAAACAAAGAAGATTATCTGGTTTTGGCGGCAACAATGGGGTCCGATATTGCGCTAAACAAAAAAATACTGGCCGGCAACGAAATTCTAAAATTCATTCGCCGGGGTGAATTGATTTCAGTGGCCCATCTGCACGGTTTTGATGCCGAAGTGGTCGAGATCGCCGCTGCTCCGGACTCTCCGATTACCCGCAAGCCCCTTTCAAAATTGGATCCTTCCTATTACGGCAAAATAATGATTGGCGGCATCTATCGTGATGGCGTCTGGCAGGTAGCCGTCGGTGACACCCATATTCAAAATAATGAACGGGTGATTGCGGTCTGTTTATCACCACAATTAAAAGACGTCCAAACATTATTCTCCGCCTGACACTCTTTTGACCGCCTGTTTCATGAACTCTAAGTTTTCCAACATGCCCACAATGCAGCGTTAGAACCCTGGTTTAATGGGGTGAGAAATCTTTAGATTTACTTGATTTTACCGCTGCATGAATAATCAGCGGCCGCATCGCGCAAACTCATGCATGAGGGGGCATAACAAAAGAACAGAAATCAATTATAATTTAGTGTCCATCCATAAATAGTAGATTTTGGTTCAGGAAAAGGCGATTGATAGACTTTTCTTAGAATAAACGAAAGCTATTCCAAAAATAGTAGATTACGTTCCCCGCTTGAAAGCGGGATTTCACAACTGTTTTTATAAGATTAATTGTGTTCAACAAAGCAAGGCGTCGATTTTGTTTGTAAGCGGAGCGCACACGTCGTACGTGAGTATTGCAAACGAAATCGCAACGCAGGCATTGGACGTAAGATGCATTTTGGGGATAGCTTTTAGCGTTTCCAGAACGAGGGATAGAACACCACCAGCGCTGAAAACATTTCCAATCGACCCACCAGCATGTTCCAGGATAAAAACCATTTGCCCACATCCGAGATATGGGCGTAATTTTCGGACGGGCCCACCCCGCCGAATCCGGGGCCGATGTTCATCAGCGTTGCGATGACCGAACTCATGGCTGTTAGATAGTCCATTTGATCAACGATCACCATGAAGCACCCTCCACCCAGCACCAGAAATATGTTTACGATAAAATAGCATACCGCCAGATCGACAATTTGCGACTCGACCGGGCGTTGATTCAATCGGATCGACATTACCGCCATGGGTCGGAAAAAGATGCGCTTGATAGCTGCGACGCCAAATTTGCAAATGAGCACATAATGAACTACCTTGATACCGCTGGTGGTCGACCCGGCACAAGCACCGATAAAACAGACCGCAAAAAGAAACATCTGTGCGGCCTGGGGCCAGCGTTCATAATCAGCAGTGGTGAATCCGGTGGTCGTAAGGATCGAGGTCACCTGGAAGGTAGCGTACCGGATTGAATCCATCAGGCTGCTGTAAGTATTTTCCTTCCACAGGATCCATGACACCATGCCGCAAAAAAAGAGCATAAATCCAATATACCAGCGAAACTCAGTATTGATTCTGATGACGCGCCAATTTCCCAGCAGCATGTGGTAGAAGAGCATAAACGTCATGCCGCCCAGGAACATAAACACGATGATCACCCAATCAAAATAGGCATTGTTATAATGTCCGATGCTGGCGTTCCAGGGAGAATAGCCGGATGTCGACACCGTGCCGAAGGAATGGCACAATGAATCAAACAGGGACATCCCTCCCAGGCTCAGGAAAATCGTTTCGAGCAAGTTCAAACTCATATAGATGCCCCAGAGCCAGATCATGGTATCCCGGTTGCGGGGGATGAATTTTTCCCGGGTAATCACCTGACCCGGACTCGATTCGGCCCGGAATAAGCGCAGGCCCCCCATTCCATGAGGCAGGAAAATAACGGTCAATGTCAAAAAGCCCATTCCGCCAAGTAAATGGGTCTGGCTGCGCCAGAACAATAATCCATGCGGTACCACTTCGATATCGGTCAGGATGGTCGCACCGCTTGTGGTGTAGCCGGACATCATCTCAAAAAAAGCGTCGGTAAAAGTAGGAATCGATCCGTGGATCATAAACGGCAGGCCGGAAACCGCGGAAATTAAAATCCACCCGAAAACAGCGATGAAATAACCGTCCTTTAGATTCAGATGGTGATAGCGGTGAAAAAACCGCCATAATGGCACGCCCAGACCAATGGCAATCATACCGGTGATGGAAATGGCAAACAGGTCGTCTTCTTTGTAGTAAAGGGAGCAGATGACCGGAAACACCATTGAGCCTCCGGTAACGATCAATAACTTTCCCAGGACATTTGCGATGGAGGAATAATTCATTTCGAAATTATACCGCTTGGCATACTAATGTTCCTAAAAAAAGGGTGGAGGCATAAGTGTCGTAGCAAAAAAGCGTTTCGTAATCGGAACGTTTTTTTGACGACCACTATAAATTTAGGATTTGTGCGCAAAAAAAATCGCCAGATAAAAAAGCCTGGACCGAGGCGATTCATGCCCGAAGCAGGATGGTAAAACAAATTCACCCGATCGCTCAGTACGATTTCATTTTTCTTCTTTCTTTTTGTTTTATGCGCTTCAGGCGTTTCTCTGATTCCGGGTAAAGATCCGGATAATAATCCTTCCAGCGTTTAAGCATCCAGTTCCATTGTTCAGGGTGTCTGCGAATCGCGCGTTCCACCCGGTCGGTGATTCGCTGAGTATTGGTTTGTAAATCCAACCGCAGATCGTTGGTTCGCTGCATTTCGACCGGCGGATCAACCTCCACGATCAAGGTCCCTCGCTCCGTGCGATGACAGAAGGCCGGGATAATTGGGCTTTTACATCGAAGGCCCAGCAGGGCGGCTGCCGGTGTGGCCGTTGCGCGGTGCCCGAAGAAATTGACCTCCACCCCCTCGAATCTTCGGCTGATATCCATTAAAATACCGACCATCGCCCCCTGACGAAGGGTTTGCATCATTTCCGGCAACGCGCCCTTTTTGTAAATAATCTTGTTGCCAAAACGGGTGCGGAGGCCATGAATCAGACGGTTAAGATGGACATTTCGTAATTTTTTAGCGACTCCGGCCATCTGCATTTCTAAATAACAA
>JASFIV010000283.1:0-5703 GCA_050122475.1 Desulfobacterales bacterium
GAGACGTTCCTGAACTTGCGCCCAAAGTGATTGCGGCCCACATCACGGGCTACCTGAAACTTCCGGTGGAAATTCTCACCCCGTTGGCCCACCCGACCTATGCCTTTGATGACGTCCGCCTTCAGTATGACGTGGGCAGGATTCTGAGTTATTTCAAATCCTGCCCGTATGATCATTATGATAAAGTCATCGGCGTTTTTAACGTTGATCTTTTTGTGCCCACTTTTACCCATGTATTCGGGGAGGCCAAACAGGCTGGAATGCATGCTCTGGTTTCATTGTTCAGACTGGCAGAGGGCCATGAAGGCAGCAATCCATCTTCTCCTTTGCTTTTTGAGAGGGCCGCGAAAGTCGCATTGCACGAACTGGGTCACCTCTTCAATCTTTTTCACTGCGAAAATAGAAACTGTCTGATGCATTATTCAGGCGGACTCGAAGACCTGGACGAGTGTCCGCTCTATTTTTGCCGCTATTGCAGCACCTACTTTCAGGATGCCCTGGATAAAACCTAAGTGGTGTCGGTGTGCAGAAATTTTTTGATCAGAACGCGCCATCCGATATCCGGAAAATTACCGTATACATCTGCAATCGGCTCACCACCGGTGGCTGCCAGGTCTTCATACTCCGGCCCCATAAGCTCCAAAAGCTTCTGCCCCTCCATCTCCATCCATTTAAAGCTTTCTTCACCGAAGTAGAGCCCCCTGAGGTTTTTTTTGGGCATATCCGGTTCCAGGATAAACAACCAACCCTCATGATACGGATCTTCATGGGTGATTTCCGGATGTTCCTGGGCCTTGTGATTCACCGCTAAAACCGTGCCCGTGACCGGCGCTAGAACGCCTGCCCTGTGTTTGTTTCGGCCGAATGTCCAGCCGACTTCGTTTTGTTCCAGCTCCTCTCCCAGCGGTGGCAGGGTCAGGGACTGAATGGCGCCAAAAAGCTTGATCAGGAAATCGTCAAATCCAATCCTGACGCGGCCCCCATGTTCAAATCGGGCCCAGCTGTGACCCAGGTGATAATAATAACCGTCCGCCAATCTATACCCCGAGGCCAATCTATAACGCGGCTCCTCGGTATCCCGCACGAGATCAGCATCATCCAGCATTTGATCAAAGGGGCAATGATAGCACTCATAGTTCAGCGTACAGATCTTGGGCGCCTCAATCCGACCCGTCAGGGCATGGCGGCAAGGCCGAGATGCTCCCCGGTAGCGCTTTTTCAAATAGTCAACCCATTCAGGGGCATGTTTGGCCGTCTTGAAATCCTGGCCTAAACCCATAGCACGACGGATACCCTTGTCAAAAGGGCAACTGTTGCAATCATAGGCATTATCACAGATCCTAAAGTTAACAACCCCTGCTTTCATCCAAATACACTCATCCTCGACAACTTGAAAACCCACCACCCTTTTTGGGATTTTACGTTTTGTAACCTGTCTTTTCATTTTTATGTCCTCCTTTATCCTGATTTGCCGGATAAGCTCTATTGGCGGTAAAGGGCATGGCAAACATACAGCTTTGCTTACTGTGAATTGCAAAGCCGATACCACTAGCGCCGATAAATTGGGTTAATTTATAACCTTTTGAATTTATATTAGATTTTATAAAATGGAGGAATGCAAATGAGAAGAAGGTGTTTTTTTGGAGGGGCCAAACTGATTATTTTAGCTACACGTTGACATAAAAACAGAAGAGAAATGGCGTAATTATCGATTAAATTTAAATGGTTAAAACATTGTAGCCAAAGGCGACAGCATCTGTCACTATTGTTAACGTATCAGTTCAAAAGGCCATATTTTTTCATCTTACGCCATAGGGTGGTGCGATCGATACCCAGAGCGCGGGCGCATTTGTTGCGGTGCCAGTTGTGTTTTTTAAGTGTGACCAGAATTTTATTGCGCTCCTTGCTGTCTGATGATAAGCCGGTCCCGGCAATGGCGGTTGGCATTGCCGGGCCAGCTGCCGGCCGGACCTGGAGATATTCAGGCAAATGGGTGGGTAGGATTTTATCTTCCTGACAGATAATCAGGGCGTGTTCGAGAATGTTTTCGAGTTCTCTGACATTCCCCGGATAAGGGTAGTTGAGCAGAAGCTCCATGACTTTTTCGGAAATCTCGGGCGAACGGATATTTCTGGCGACACACAGACGCCTTAATATGTGACCGATGAGCAGCGGCAGATCCACTCTGCGATCCCGAAGCTCGGGCAGCTCGATTCGAAATACATTCAACCGATAATAGAGATCCTCTCTGAAAAGCTGTTTTTCGACGAGCTTGCCTAAATTACGATTAGAAGCGGATATGATGCGAACGTTGACTTTAACGGTGTGTTGACTGCCCAGTCGATAAAATTCCTTATCTTCCAGTACGCGCAATAGTTTGGCTTGGAGAGGGAGCGGTAGATCGCCGATTTCATCCAGGAAAATGCTGCCGCCATCCGCCTCTTGAAACCGTCCCGGTTTATCTCTTTCAGCTCCGGTAAACGCGCCTTGGACATAGCCGAACATTTCCGATTCGAGTAAATTATCAGGGATGGCGGCGCAATTGACTTTCACCAGAGGTTTGTCGGCCCTGCGGCTAGCCGAATGGATCACCTTAGCGAGCAGATCCTTACCGGTACCAGTGGAGCCCTCTATCAATATGGTGGCATCGGTGGCTGCGATCACATTGATCATGTCAAAAATTTTTTGCATGTCCGGGCTTTTGCCGATCATATCGTGGTAAGTGTAGCGATCCCGCATGGCCTGATCGAGTTGACGCGCCAGTGTCATGTCGTGGAACATCGCTAACCCGCCGACGATGTTTCCCTTTTCATTTCGAAGTGCCATATAGCTGGCGCGGATGGGGATCGTTACGCCGTCCTGGGTGATCATTTTCCCTTGCCGGCTGCTGCGGGACTGCCCGTCAGCGATCGTTTCTTTCAGCAGACCGACTTCGCGGGCATCTTCATTTTTAAATAGCGCAGAGCAGTCTTTGCCCAATATCTGACGCCGGCTGTAGCCAGTAATTTTTTCGGCCTCGGTATTAAAGAACGTAAAATGACTGCCCCGGTCGATGGTGAATATGCCGACGTCCAGGTTATCCAGGATAATTTTCAGGCTGCGTTCTTCGTAGTGAATCCGATCGATCAGGTCGGCAATAGGGGAATGATCCTGCAATATGGTCATACAGCCGACAATCCGGTTGTCGGGCCCCAGGACCTGGGTGGCCACGCGCGTCACGAAATGAGCGGTTTCATTTTCATCGAAAATTTGAATGACGGGCTCGTCTGTGCTCAATTCCCCGGGTCTTTTAAAGGGACACTTTGCCAGACAGGGGACTCCCACAAAAACTTCCCGACAGTCCTTGCCGACCGCTTCGGTGTCCTTGAGCCCAATAAGCGCTTGCGCACTGAAGTTCATGGAGGATACCTGCCGCTGGATGTTGACGGTGAAAGCACCGATATTCAATTCATCCAGGATTTGTAGCCATTCGTCACATAAAATGCGATCACCGATTTTATCGGGGAAAATTTCCATCATTATTGCCCAGATGCATAGCAGACGCCTTGCGTTGATGATTCAGCGTTGCGGCCATGAAATGAAGGCTTCCATTTTGTTGTTTTAAATGAGGCTCTTATTGCTGCAACGGCCTCATTCACTTTTGGGAGCGTTGGAAACCGGCAGCGCGAGCATAAAGGTGGCACCTTCTCCCAGCTGGCTTTCAACGCTGACCGTGCCATTGTGACGCTCTATAATTCCGTAAACTGTCGACAAACCGAGCCCCACCCCATAACCTTCTTTCTTGGTGGTAAAAAAGGGCTCAAAAATATGCGTTACATCCTCAGGGGAAATACCGTTTCCTGAGTCTTTCACGCAAACGATCACCTGGTCTTTTTCTATGTCATGGCGGCCGTCGATATTGAGCGTGCCGCCGTCCGGCATGGCATCCAACGCGTTAAAGATCAGATTGATGACACATTGCTGCAGCTGGTTGAAGTCGCCGACAACCGGCGGCAAATTGGGTTGAACACTGGACTCGATACGAATGTTGCCCAGCTCCAGCTTATGCCGGCTTAAAAGGATACTGCGCTGCAGGAGCTCATCGATGTCAACCTGCCCGAAGTTTGGTGGCGACATCCGCGAAAAACTCAATAGCCCGGAAACAATCTGGGAGCAGCGGCTGATTTCGGTTTCGACCAGATTTAAATAGCGTTGAAATTTTTCAATTTGCTCCTGTGATGGGGTACCCCGCTGTAAAATACGGATCATCAGTCGAAGGTAATTTAAGATTCCAGACAGCGGGTTATTAATTTCATGCACCACACTGGCAGCCAACCGTCCCAGAGACATCATTTTGGCCTGATGCAGGATTCGCGCCTGGTCCTCCATTTCTCTTTCCAGCTTTCGGATTTCCCTCAGATCCCGGAAAAAGCAGACCCGTCCATTTTCATGCCCTTCCTCCAACAGGGCGACAGCCGATACCTGAACCGGAATATCATGGCCGGACTTGCTTCGCAGAATGCTTTCAAAAAGAAAAAGCCGGTTTTTGCCGCCGTAGGTTTCTGCGGCCATTTGTTCCATGAAATGGTCTTTGGCCTCAGCCGGGAAGAAGTGTTCGAACTCCATCTGGTGGATCGCTTCTTTTTTGGAATATCCCAGCATCTGCTCCATACCGCGGTTGTAGATCACCACGGTATCCGTCTCATCACATCCCAAAATGCCGTCCATGGAGCTTTCAATCAGATTTCTCTGGAACTCGATGGTCTTTAGCAGTTGTTGGCTGGTATCGGCTTTTTCCCTTTCAAGAAGGGCGGTGTAATCCTTCAATTGTTTTCTGGAAACATAGCGGTCTTTGGCGCGCTTGAGCGCAAGATATAATGCCTCATCGCTGACCGGTTTGGTGATAAAGTCGGAAGCATCCAGCTGAAGGGCACGAATGGCAAGATCCATTTCGCCAAAGGCGGTAGCAACGATAACCTCGATGTCCGGATATTTCTTTTTGACCGATTCCAGTACCTGGATGCCATCCATTCCCGGCATACGCACATCGGTAATCACAATCTGAGGAGCGATTGCCTCACAGCGAAGCAAACCGGCAGCACCATCCGCCTCTGCGACCACCTCATAACCGGCGTCCCGCAGCGATATGGTCAGGACTTCGCGGATATCTTTTTCATCATCAATTAAAAGGATTTTCCAATTCAAAACATCAGCCATGCCAGATTCCTGTTTAAACTGACAATCCCAGCCGGTTTGAACCGAAGCGTATAAATCGTAGCTGGTGTGCGACGAGTCGTTCGGCCATGCCTCCGACATAAGACCTCGGCGTGCCTGCGACATGAGTTCAGACTGAATGTTGCTCACGAACGAAAAGCTCAATCGAATCCCATCTTGCCGCGATCAGCAGATATTTTGGACCGACTTGCAACACAGCCTTTGGGCGCCTGCCCGCCGCGGGCGAATTAAGACAACTTCAAAATATTCTCATATTTAGACGTTTAATGGCAACAGGAAAATATATTCCTGTAGCGTTCAAATTTTTAGCGCCCGTGATGCCGAGTGCACATGTAAAGCAACCGAAACCGTGTTTGGGTGTTTTGTCAAAAATGATTCTTTTTTTGCTTGACGAGGGCCAATTTGTCGGATATTTTCATACTTAATTTATATAGATTAAAAAACTCTGAAAGATGGGGCAACATAGGATGAAGCTTTCCACCAGAAGCC
>JASFIV010000284.1:0-5681 GCA_050122475.1 Desulfobacterales bacterium
ATATACTATAAATATTATATTTTATACTTTTTTGCGAATAGAATTGATATTAGTTTATTTTTCTCTTGACATCTGTATATGTATTTTTTATTACAATAAATAGCCCGTAATGTAATTATTGTTACATTCGGGTGTCAAAAAGGAGGGATCAAAATGGAGATCAAGGAAATTCAAGAAATCATTAAAGCGGAAAATATCGACACCATCCGAATCGAGTATCCGGATTTGTACGGGATTTGCCGCAACAAATTGGTTCCGGCCAAGCGGGTTGAAGAGCTCGCTGAAGAGGGCATTAACTTCGCACAGGCCGTCTATGCCATTGATCTCACCAATGATGTGGCTCCGGAAACCGGGTGCGGTTATGAAATTGAGTGGAAAGACATGACCATCATGCCGGATTTGAATACCTTCGCGGTCCTGCCCTATTTAGAAGGCACGGCCCGTTTGATTGGCAATGCCTTTCGTGAAGGTGAGCCCATCCCGGTGGATCCCCGCTATGCGCTTCAAAAAGTCATTAAAAAATACGAAGAAAAAAATCTTCGACCGGTCTGTGCATCGGAGTTGGAATTTTTTGTTTTCCATCCGGGTGAAGACGGTCCGGGAGCGCTTTACAATCCCAATCTTTCCTGCGTCTATCAAGCGAATCCGATATTGGATCCGATCGGGCTCGCGCGCACCCTCCAGAATCTCTTCCTGCAGCTGGGCTTTGACATCATTTATCTCAACCATGAGTTCTTTCCGAGTCAATTTGAAGTCAACTGGAAATATGATCACGCTTTGAACTGTGCTGATCAAACCTTCACCTTTAAATATGTTTGCAAGGAGGTCGCGGCCCAAAATAATTATCATCTGACATTTATGGGCAGACCCACCACCGAAGGCGGTGGCAGCGGATATCACATTCATCTCTCTTTGAGTGACCCCAAGACCCGCAAAAATCTTTTTGATGACCCGGATGCCGAACACGGTTTTTCTGATCTGATGCGCTACTTCATCGGCGGGCAGATGGCACATGCCAAAGGCATGTCCGCATTGCTGGCGCCAACCATCAACTCCTATAAGCGCTATCAGCCGGATAGTTTTGCGCCTTATTACCTGGCCTGGGGTCTGGATAATCGCACCGTCTACTGCCGGGTGCCCGGAGAACGCGGACGCGCAACGCGTGTTGAGAATCGGGCGCCATGCGCATCGGCCAATCCTTATCTAGTGTATGCTGCGGCCTTTGCAGCCGGCCTGGATGGTATTGAAAACAAAATTGACCCGGGTGAACACGCAGTAGGTGATATTTACGGTGTTGAACCGGGCACCTATGAATTGATTCAGTTTTTTCTACATGATGCCCTGCAAGACCTGAAAGCCGATAAGGTAATTTGTGATGCGTTGGGACCGGAGTTGATCCAGGCATTTGTGGCCTTGAAAGAACATGAGCTCAATCTGTGGCGCCGGCATGTTTCGGACTGGGAGTTTAACACTTACTCATTCCAGCTGTAGCACAGGGCCGATAGCAGCGGATCCACCCAGGGCAATCATGCGACGGGCAACCGTCAAACGTTTAACCCCTAAAATAAGCAGAGGGACATCATGTGTGGAATAGCAGGACTTATCGCCAAAGAGCGCAGCGATCTCGGTGATGATCTGGTCAATATGCTCAAGGAACTGGTTCACCGGGGTCGTGATGCCACCGGCGTTGCGCTTTACGAGCAACGTGATGACATCCAGGCGCGCGTAACCCTAACTGATCCGAGTTTTGAAAACGATCTTCATCAGATCATTCAAAATTACGGCCAAATCAGCAATTCTAAAATCTATCAGGGGGGTGGGATATTTACCTTTTTCGAAGGATCCATTGCCATGGAGCCCGACCAGATATCTCAACTCCACTGGGACATCGACTCTCATCCGAACCTTTGTGTCCACTCACTCGGCCAGCACCTCAAGGTTTACAAGGATCAGGGTTCGGCCGAAGATCTCGTAGCGGTCCATGAGGTCGATGTGGGTGCCTGCACCCATGGTATCGGCCATGTCCGCTTGGCCACCGAAAGTGTTGAAAACATTAACTTCGCCCATCCTTTTGTATCCTACATTTATCCCGGGTTATCACTGGTTCATAACGGCCAATTTACCAATTACTTCAATATGAGAAGAAAACTGGAAAGTATTGGGATCCGTTTCAAAACTGCTAATGACACCGAAATGGCCGCGCATTTTATTGCTTATGAAATGAAGGAAAAAGGTAAAGATCTGGAATCCGCTCTGCATGCCGCCCTGGATACATTTGATGGCATCTTTACAATCATGGTCGCCACCGATAGCCAGATCGGTGCATTTCGGGATCGGCTGGCATTCAAACCGGTCGTTATTTATGAGCAGGATAACGGCATGGTTCTATTTGGATCAGAGCAAATCTCGTTAACCCCTATCATCTCCGATGTTTACGCCACGGAGATGGAACCAGGAGGAGTTAAGGTATGGTCCGTTTAGATATATCAGGAATGCCCACCCTCGAGGTCAACCGCAAACTCAGGGAACTGGTCGAGCAAGATGATGAAATTACCATCGAAAATCCACATTCGGTTCACAATTTTGCGACCGCCCTCAAAGCCAAGGCTAAGATAACGGTTGAAGGCAGTACCGGGTTTTATACCGGCGGTTTTCTGCAGGGCCCCACGATTCACATCAAGGGCAACACGGGATTGTACACCGGTGACAACATGGGCAGCGGTGAAATCATCATCGAGATGAACACCGGCAGTAATTGTGCCCCATCGATGGTGGGCGGCACCATTGTGATCAAAGGTCACAGCGGCAGCCGCGCCGGCTGGGGTATGAAAGGCGGAAATTTGATTGTTTGCGGCAATGTGGGCATGTGGAGCGGCAAAATGACGCTCGGCGGCCGCATCATCGTTCTGGGAAAAGTCGGCACGGGCATCGGCGAGTCGATGTATGACGGTATGATCCATGTTCTCGACCCGGAAGTCGAAGACAAACTGGGCGGCAATGTCACTGTAAAGCCCATTGCAGACGCGGAGAAAAAAGAAGTCGAAACGCTCTTTAAAAAATACGGCATTGAACACAGTGTCGACAGTTTCAGAAGCATCGTGCCGAAAGTCTATGGCCGGCATGATTACGTCATGTTTAAACCAACCCATAGAAAAAGGGCTGAGGTCTAATGGCAAAAGAAGAAAAAAAAGAAACGGCAAAAAAGGTAAAAGCGAAAGATGTTCAAAGGGGTGTGTGGAACCCTGAAACCCTTTCAGAAATCAGATACAAAGCCGAGACCGGCAAGCATCGCATTCGCGGGTGTGGTGCCACGATACGGTTTCCCAGCTTCGACGACTTGCTGATTCTGCCGTCTCAGCTTTCGCGATTGTCCATTGATACCTATCGCGAAGATTGCAAAACCCAGACGGTTTTGGGCACGCGCTTTGCTAAAAAACCGCTGGTGATCGAAACACCCATTATGATTTCAGGCATGTCTTATGGCGCCCTGAGCAAAGAGGCCAAAACCGCCTTGGCCAAGTCTACCCAGATCGTGGGAACATCAATCAATAACGGCGAAGGCGGACTGCTGCCTGAAGAAAGCGAAAACTCCTACAAGCAGGTGGTCCAGATCACCCCCAGCCGCATGGGATTTTCGCTGCGAAACATCGAAGCTGCTGATGCCCTCGAAATCATCTGTGGTATCGGCGCCAAACCCGGATTGTCCGGCCATCTGATGGGCAGCAAGATCACCAAGGAAATTGCGGCTTTCCGGCAGTTGCCCGAAGGAATCGATTTGCACAGCCACCCGCGTCATGGCGATATTTTCGGGGCTGATGACATGGTGCTCAAAATTCAGGAGCTACGCGATGTCACCGACTGGCAGATTCCGATCTTTGTCAAGATTGCGGCCGGGCGCGTCAAGGAAGATGTCAAGATCGCCGCCAAAACCGGTGCCGATGGCATCGTCGTCGACGGCTCCGAAGGCGGCACGGGTGCCGCGCCGGTGATGGCCTCCACCCATCTGGGGATTCCTACCCTGCCCGCCCTGGTGCAAGCGGTTCGAGCGCTTGAGGAAATGGGTGTCAGGGAAGAAATGAGCCTGATTGTCTCCGGTGGCATCAAAGACGGGTCGGATGTTGCTAAGGCGCTGGCGCTGGGCGCCGATGCCGTGGCCTTGGGAACCGGTGTAATGGTGGCAATGGGGTGCGTGGTCTGTCTGCGCTGCCATGAAGGTAAATGTGCATTCGGCATCGGAACCCAGGATCCAGAGCGCCGCAAAAAATTGGATATCGATGCTGCGGCCCAGCGGGTTGCCAATTATATCCAGGGGATGACCTGTGAAGCCACCCTGCTGGCCAAAGCTGCCGGAAAGACAGCCCTGGCCAACATGGAGCGCGAAGACCTGAGAGCCATGACCCTGGAAGCCTGTGCCATGACCGGAATTCCGCTGGTGGGCAGCAACTATACCTTCGGTGAAGAATTCGGGTTCTTTTAAATCGATTTGTTTTAATTGAATGTGTTCTGATTAATCTAAAGTCTGATGGGGCATATCCGTATGCGTATCGAAGACCATCCTGTTTTGGGAACATTTGAAAAGGGCCAAAAAATCCAGTTTACCTTTGACGGTCGACCCATGGAAGGCTTTGAAGATGAGCCCATTGCCATCGCTCTTAGAAGCAATGGGGTGCTGATTCATCGCTATACCACCCGCAAAAACGAACCCCGGGGCATGTTTTGTGCCATCGGGCGCTGCACCGACTGTATCATGGTTGTCGACGGCAGACCCAACATCCGGACCTGTGTCGAACCGCTGAAAGCCGGCATGGTGGTTGAAACCCAGCATGGCAACGGACCTGATTTATCCGGAGGTAAACCGTGAGACGATGTGAGATGATATGTGTCGGCGCCGGTCCGGCCGGACTGGCAGCCGCTGTGGCAGCCGCCAGAAATGGTGTTGATGTCGTCGTCTATGACGAAAACGACCGCCCCGGCGGCCAGCTGTTCAAGCAAATCCATAAATTCTTCGGCTCCAAGGAACACCGGGCCATGGAACGCGGGTTTGACATCGGAAACAGTTTTCTGACCGAGGCCCGTGAACTGGGCGTTGAGGTCTCTCTTAATTCCGTTGTGCTGGGCATTTATGAAAACGGTGCGCTGAATGTCATGATCCGGGACCGCATAGAGCAGGTCAAAGCCGAAAAAACGCTCATCGCCACCGGCGCCTCGGAGAACATGATCCCCTTCCCGGGCTGGACGCTGCCGGGCGTTATCGGCGCCGGGGCTGCCCAGACAATGGCCAATATTCATGGTATTCGACCGGGCAACACCATCTTGATGGTCGGATCGGGCAATGTGGGGGTCATCGTCAGCTACCAGTTGTTGCAGGCCGGCGCCCGTGTTGCAGCGGTCATCGATGCAGCCCCCAAAATCGGCGGCTATGCCGTCCATGCCGCCAAAATCGCCCGGGCAGGGGTGCCTTTTTTTATGTCCCATACGATCAAAGAAGCACAGGGCACAGACCGTGTGGAAGGTGCGACCATTATTGAAGTGGATGACGCCTGGAAACCGATACCCGGTACCGAGAAACAGTTTGAGGTTGATACGGTTTGCATTGCGGTCGGCCTGAATCCCTCCACCCAGTTAATCCGAATGGCCAGCTGCAAGATGGCTTACTCTCCGGTTTTAGGGGGCCAGCTGCC
>JASFIV010000285.1:0-5673 GCA_050122475.1 Desulfobacterales bacterium
TTAGATCTTGTTCGATAGCAAGGCTATGAGGAGGAGAGGGAGTGCCGCGTACAAGTAGTACGCAAGCGAACCTTGACGACGAATAACACAGCTATCGGGCAAGAGATAATGCTTAGGAAACCCGTTTTAGAGACCGAGGAATTTGGCCGCGATGGACTTCATGATTTCATTGGTGCCGGCGAAGATCGACATCACCCTCACATCGCGCCAGGCGCGGGCAATCGGACAGGCTTCCAGCATTCCGAAACGACCGCAATAATCAAGAGCACGGTCGGCAACCCGTTTGACCATATCCGTAGTCCAGTATTTGGCCATGGAGGTTTCAACCACAACATTTTCACCGGCCATATGATCTTGTACCAATTTTTCGACAAAGGCCCGGCCCAGTTTGACATCCGTGGCCATTTCGATCAGACCGAATTGGACGGCCTGGGATTTCGACACGGGTTTCCCCGAAACCTGCGTCTCTTTACAATGCGTCATAATCCAATCCAGAATACGCTCCGCCCCGGCAACCGCCCAGATAGCGCAAACCAGGCGCTCCTGCTGCAGTTTTTCCATGAGCATTAAAAATCCGTCGCCCTTTTTACCCAAACGGTTGGTTTTTGGAATGCGGCATTTGGAAAAAAAGAGTTCGGCCGTATCCTGGCTCCACAGCCCCATCTTTTTTAAACTGCGTCCCTTCTCAAAGCCCGGCGTGCCGGATTCAACCAGATACAGCGAAATGGCCTGGTAGGGGTCCTCGATCGCAGGGTCCCTTGCGGCCAGCACGATTAAATCGGCGATAATACCGTTGGATATAAAGGTTTTAGAGCCGTTCAGAACGACCTGATCGCCTTCTTCGACCGCAGCGGTGGTGATACCGGCCAGGTCGCTGCCGGCATCCGGCTCGGTCATTGCCACCGCTGTAACAATGTCTCCAGAAACGCATCCGGGCAAATATTTTTTCTTCAATTCCGCTGACGCGTAGGCCGTAATATAGGGAACGACGATATCGCTGTGCAAAGGCGCCACCAGCCCGTTTTGATGGGTGCGTGAGATTTCTTCGGTGACGATCACCGAATACAAAAAATCCCCGCCAATGCCCCCGTAATCGGGTGAGACTTCGGTGCACAGGAAGCCAGCCCGGCCCAATTTTTGCCAGGCCGTTTTAGGGACGATCCCGTCCTTTTCCCATTGATCTGCATGGGGCGTCACCTCTTTTGCCAGAAAATCACGCAATCGTTTTCTAAAATCAAGATGATCTTCAGTATATTTTAAAATTTCCATCTGCTAGCTCTTTTTGGAAATGGTATACGGCGCAAGGCGTACGGCCCAGGGACTTGATCAGACCTGACACCTTGAGCCTTACGCCTTAAACCCTGTGCCCCCTGTTATGTATGTTTGCCGATGATGGAAATACTGCACACATTCATAGCCGGAAAACCACCCAGGTTATGGGTCAACCCATAGCGGGGATTCTCGAGCTGTCGTTCGCCGGCCCGACCATGAAATTGCAGATACAGCTCATACAGCATCCGGAGCCCGGATGCCCCGATGGGATGACCGAAACACTTCAGCCCGCCATCCACCTGACAGGGTATCGTCCCGTCCCGGTCGTAAAACCCGTCCATCACGTCCTTGTAGGCCTGCCCTCTTTCAGAAATATGAAGATCTTCCATGGTTACCAGCTCGGTAATCGAAAAGCAATCATGGACCTCCATCATGTCGATGTCTTGGCGCGGATCGTTGATCCCGGCTTCTTTGTAAGCCTCGGTGCTGCATTTGCTGGTGGTGATAAAATGGTCACCGTCCCAGTCATTATAGCCTATTTCCTCTCCGCTGCTCAGCGCCAGTTGTAGGGCCTTGACGGTGACAATATTTTTCTTGCCCATCTTTTTGGCCATCTCCGGTGTGGTCACGATCGCACAGGCCGCACCATCGCTAACCCCGCAGCAATCATACAGGCCCAGAGGATGTGCGATAATCGGGGCTGCCATCACCTGGTCTTCGGTCAGCGTCTTGCGCAGATGGGCCTTGGGGTTCGAGACCGCATTGGCATGGCTTTTAGCCGACACATGCGCCATGGCGCGTTTGAGGTCGGCGTCGGGCACCTTATATTTGGCGGCATAGGCACTGGCCAGTTGGGCGAATGCGCCCGGAGCGGTCATATTGGGAAACCACTGCCAGATCAGACTTCCGGAATCCGAGCCTGCGAAACTGGGCAACCCGCCGTAACCGGTGTCTTTGAGCTTTTCCACCCCCAGCGCCAGACAGATGTCGTAGGCGCCGGAGGCGACGGCATAACAGGCGCCCCGAAACGCTTCGGTGCCGGTGGCGCAATAATTCTCCACGCGCGTAACCGGGATCATGGGCAGCCGCAGCGTTAAAGACATGGGCAAAGCGCTTTTGCCGACATTGATACTGTCAAAGCAGGTGCCCAGCCAGGCGGCACCGATATCCTTTTTCTCGATGCCGGCATCATCCAGACATTCCTGAAAGGCTTCAACCATTAATTCTTCGGCACCCACATCCCAACGCTCGCCAAAACGGGTGCAGCCCATGCCGATGATGGCAACTTTGTCTTTTATTCCTTTTGCCATTTTTTACTCCGAGTTAGAGTTAACATCTTAATTTTATTATGCTTTAATCGGTTCCAGGTTCTGCGTTCAGGGTTCAGGGTTATTTTGAACCTCTGAACCATTGAACCCTGAACCGAAGCTTTTCAACCTATTTTGAAAAGCTTCTCCAAGAGTTGCGACTTCATGATATCGCCTTCGATTTTGAGCTTGCCCGAGGTATACGCCTGCATGGCCGGCAGGCTGCCTTCCATCATGGCTAAAAAGTCCGCCGCAGCCATTTTCAAGGTGCAAGCCGGTTTTTCGTGAATCCCGGCTTCGACCCTGCAGGTGCTGTCTTTAATCAGGCATTGCCAGTCTCCGCCGCCTTCCCCCGAGATGTTAAATTGAAAAACGACATCAACACCGGCGGCAGCATCGGCTTTAAATGTGTTCGGCATTTCTTCAAAGATAGCGGCGACACTGCCCTGCCCTTGAGATTGTGTTTCTTTTTCATCATCGACGGCAGGCGGTGCAATCAGCGCCAAAACCGCACTGTTGGCTTCCTCGTGCACCTGGGCGCCATCCAGGGAATTAATCCTATTCCAGTTCTGGTGAATGCGCTCCGGAGTGGGCGGATTGTCGGCATCTCCCAGTTGAACAGCCCGGCCCGTCAGGATGGTTGCACGATTCACATTGCCCATGCCGCAGTTAAAAATATGGCCGCTGTCATTACATCCTTCGCTGCACAGGGTCATCACCAGAGGGACAACATGCTCCGGTTTCGAGCGCTCAAGCAAATGGGGGGGCAAAACATCTTCCGTCAGACGTGAGGCGGCAATGGGTGCAACCGTATTGACATGGATATTGTACTTGACGCCTTCCAGTTTGAGGGTGTTCATCAATCCGATCAGGGCCAGCTTGGCGGCTGAATAATTGGATTGGCCGAAATTGCCGTACAGGCCGGCCGCCGATGTGGTCATCACAATCCGTCCATAGCCGTTTTCCTTCATCGCTGCCATGGCCGGGCGCGTCACAAAATAAGCGCCGTTGAGATGGACGCCTAAAACCGCCCGCCAGTCTTCAGGGGTCATGTTTATAAAGCTCTTGTCCCGCAGAATACCGGCATTGTTAATCAGGATATCCACCCGACCGAAGGCATCTAAAGCCGTTTGGACGATACTTTCACCGCCCTCAGCAGTGGCGACATTATCGTAATTGGCTACCGCCTCACCGCCCATTTGTTTGATTTCGGCAACGACCTGATCGGCCGGACTTTTGGAGCCTTTGCCGCTGCCATTGCGGGCACCGCCCAGATCGTTGACCACGACTCTGGCCCCGCGGCGGGCCAATTCCAACGCGTAGGCGCGCCCCAAACCCGCACCGGCTCCGGTGACGATCGCCACGCGGTCATCAAAGCGCACTTGATCCTGAGCGGCAGCGCCACCCTGAGCCGGAACGGCTTTCCAGAAGTAATTGACAAAGCCGCGCTCCAGGTCAGCCCCTTTGCGTTTGAAAGCCATTTGTACCGGCAAGCCAACTTTCAGGTCATCGAGTTCGCAATCCGTAAAATCAGCCGTCAGACGCCCACCACCATCGAATTGCACCATCCCGTAAATGGCCGGCGGGTCGACTGAAACCGATAGCATATCGGCGGTAAACGTTTTCACCCGGGCAGGTACATCGGCAAATTCATAATCTTCCTGGCTGTGAAAAGCGCCGCATTCGGGATTAACACAGATATCCATCTTCGGAAACTGCGGCGTGCCGCAGGCCTTGCATTTACCGCCTACCAGACCCAGGATCATTTTGTTTTTGCGCCATAAAACGCTGGTGGCCGTCTGAGTCGGTGCTTCTGCCCGAATGCCCATCTCAGTTTGGATTAAATCCCTGAATTTGAGCCACTTCAGGTAATTACTCATGGTTTTTTTATTGGCCAGAGATCCGGCAACGCCATCTCTGTCCGGCAGCTGGTTGATCTGTTCGGTCACCTCGAAAAGCAGCGCATTGGCCCCCTGTCCAAAACCGACCATAACCATGCGGTCTCCGGGCCGCGCCTGTTCCAGAGCCGATATAAACATGATAAACGGATGGGCGGTGCCGGTTTCACCGCAGGCCTCGTGCATGTTGTCCACCAGAGTCTCCGGAGCGGCGCCCAGTTGCCGGGCGATATTGCCGTGGTCTCTTTTAAAAACACAGGGATAGACCAGTTTATCCACATCGGCGATGGTCAGACCCAGTTTTGCCAGCAGACCATTGACCACCTCGGGAATGATGCGGCCGTAACCGGCATCTCGGGCCCAGCGTTCTTCCCACACGTAGTCATACTTCTTGTCCGCCCCCCGGTAATGATCGACAAATTCATGGCTGACAGAATAGGATCCTTTGTATTCAGCGATCACATCGCTATCGCCGACCATCATAGCGGCTGCACCGTCACCAAACCACATTTCGTAGAAATCGGCGGCCCGGGTTTCGCGACGGTCTGAAGCCGCCACCATCAAATGATGACGCTCGCCGCTGAAAATGGATTCCAGGGCTGTGATCAGGGCGGTTGTCGAGGCTTTCTGAGAGGCCGCAAAATCGGCTGCAATTAACTTATCTTTGAGATTAAGTGCAGCGGATACGATGCCGGCATTCTGCCGATCGGCAAACGGCAGGGTTGTGGAGGCCAGATACAGGCCATCCAATTTTTGTTTATCCTGACCGCGCAGGCAATCGCGGGCGGCCGCCACCGCCATTGTAATGGCATCCTCATCCCAATTGCACATTGAGCGCTCGCCCTGGGCCACCATCATCAACGCAGGGGCAAACCAGCCCATGGCCTGAAAGATGGTCATGCGTTCCAATCTTAATCGCGGGATATAGGCACCATAGGATGTGATACCGATCATATTATTGCTCCCTCCTCAATTGCGGATTGCAGATTGCGGAATTCGGATTTTAGATTTTGGAATTTGGAATTTGGATTTCAGATCTCCAGTTTTCCTGTTTAGTTATTGATTTAAGCCAGCCGTCGAGCCCGATGAAAGACCGCTCTAATCTCGGGGATTTCTTCTGTCCTCTGTCTTCTGTTTTCTGACCCCCGAACCTGTGAACCCTGAACCTCTGAACCCTTCCATGAGAAGGCAAAGTC
>JASFIV010000286.1:0-5648 GCA_050122475.1 Desulfobacterales bacterium
CCAGACGCGCTGCCTGCCGCTGGAGTAAATCGTTTCCAAGCTTCCAGAGATCGTCGCGGCGAGCGACGACCTCCTGAGCCGCGCGCTCGTCCTTCTCCACGATGGCCCTTAGACCTGCTTGCGCAGCTTCGCGCGTTGCCCCGTAAAGCTGCTCGAGCAGAGTCCCTGTCGCCTCGCTGACAGTAAAGCCTTCTTCTTGGAAAGCCTTGCCTAAAAGAACCAGTTCGCGACCGAGAGCGGCACTGATGCTTTCAATTTCACCTGTCGCATACACCAGCTGCCCGAGCTCGTCGGATTCATTGTCTGTCAGGTTCTCGCGACCGACTTGCTGCAGGTAATGCAGGACCGCCTCGCGCAACACCACAACCTGATCGTGAATCTGTGAGATCTCACGAAAGTCCCGTTTTTGGAAGGCCGTCGGGACGCTCGCCAGTATCTGATCGACCAGCTCGGCCATGTGGCCGAGCTCAAGGCGGGCCCGCTCGAGCGCCAGGGCGGGAACACGCTTTAGCTCTTTATCCAAAAACTTAGGCCTGACAATGGCGGTTTCGGCCACTTCGCGCTCCGGCACCAGCCATCGTACCAGGCGAGCCAACAGCGCACTAAACGGCAGAAAGATCACCATGTTGGCAACCGCCCAGATGGTGGCCGCATTCGCAATCTGCCGCGGCACTTCCTCGGCAAGCCGCTCAACGCCCTGCAACTCCGGATAAGAGGCAGACACCCAGACAGCCAGACCCGCCAGTTGATCGATGAAGGCGATCCATATGGCGGCCCCGAGCACGTTATAGATGACATGCACCGCGGCCGCCCGCATCGCATCCTGGGGTTTGCCCAGCGAAGCCAGCAGCGCAGTCACGCAGGTGCCGATTTTGGCGCCGAAAACGATCGCGATACCGGCTGGCAATGTGACGAAACCCTGGGTGGCCATCACTACCGCAAGACCGATGGTCGCCGACGACGACTGCACCAGCGCCGTGAAAACCGCACCCACCAGCATCCCCAGGATTGGTCGTTCCATGGAGCGCATCAACTCAATGAAGCCCTCGTGCGATCGCAGCGGTGACATGGCATCGCCCATGGCCGCCATACCGTAGAAAATCAGACCCAGACCCATCAACATGTCACCGTAGTGGCGCGCGCGGCTGTTTTTCCCCAAAAAAATCATGCAGAAACCGATGGTGATCAGGGGCAACGCAGCTGCGGTGACATTGAAAGCCACAATCTGGGCTGTAACGGTGGTGCCCACATTTGCGCCAATAATCACGCCCACCGACTGGACCAGGGTCATGAGACCGGCGCTCACGAAGCCCACTACCAGAACGGTGGTGACCGATGAGGACTGGATCACCGCTGTTACCAGGGCCCCGGTGAGTGCCCCGGTTACAGCGTTGCGGGTCAGCTTGGTCAACAGCAATTTCATCTGCTCGCCGGCCGCCGCTTTGAGGCCATCGGTCATTTTTTCCATGCCGTATAAAAAAAGTGCAAGCCCTCCGATCAGACCCACTCCCATAGCAAGAAAATTAATGGATTTTGAAACGCCCTCTTCTGCCGCCGCAATCTGCGGCCACAGTAAAAAGGCGGTCACGAAGGCACCCAAGAACCAAATCTGCCGAAAGCCCCTTTGCAATCCGTATAATCCGGGACTAAATGATATAGCTGGCCTTGACAAAAATCCGGATGCACGCTTCAAGTCTCCCTTTTCCCATTTTTTTTTATTCGTTGGCTTCATTTTAATCCTCAGGCATGAACATAATTTGGCAGGATGATTTTCTCCCCCTGGATAAGCGCATAATCGTCTAACATATTCATTGTATTAGAAATGTAAAAGAAAATTTGAGAATTAAGATGCGACTGAATAGATCCTGAAATGTTAACGACCAACCGGCTTTACAGCAGGGGTGAAGCCAGGCAGGCAATTTTGGCGGCAACACAAAATCGGAGAATTTATCATTAAAGTGAGCGCGGCTGTAGAACGACAAATCATGTCTATACAACGACCCTTCAGGCCGGAAAACGACATGTCAAATGTTTCCATCCTCGACGTTGTACCCTGCTCGGCAGAGCGAATCGAAATTCCGCAATCCACAATCTGAAATCCGCAATCGATAAACCCCCGAACCTATCTTTTCCTGAAAAACTTAATCACCAGCAAAACAGTGGGCGCCAGATGAAAGCACAGATCGAATATATCGACCGCCCGGGTTAGGTTGCCGTTTTTGAGCATGATGATTTTTTCGACCACATGCGGCATGGGGCTAAAGGGCGCCAGCAGCATAAAGGCCGCGATAAAAATCAGAACCGGATAGGAAACGCTGTCAATTATGCGCCACATGTCGATATCTCCACAAAATCGCCTGTGAGCAATTCGTGGTTCTACAGGCCGTTTGACAGCCTCACGGTCAAGAGCGAAGTCGAAGTTCGCACCATCCTGTGGGAAGTCGAAGGGCAACCCGTAACTCGCAACTCGGTTTACACTTGTCTAATTTTTCGATAATACGAATCCGACAGATAGATCGCTGCCAACGGATTGTGACCGGTAACACGGTCTTTAACCGCTAGAACCGTTATGGGGGCCTCGGCATACTTGAAAAAAATGGAATCGTGTCCCACACACAAACCCAGCAGAATATTGAATTCGGTTTTGGCTTGATTGAGCAATTTGGCTTGAAAAATCGGATTGCACATGGCCTCTTCGGTACCCTGGTATATTTTTTCTGAATCCTCGAGGCCGATGCGTTCTTTGGCGGTACGCCCCGCCTTGCACAGCACGGAAATTACCTCAAATCCGTGCCCCTTAAAAATCTCGGCCACGATGGCGGACTCTTTGGCAAGCCCTGCGCAAAAGGCCAGACCCAGTCGCCGGTATTTCATTTTTTGGGCAAACTCACAAATTTCAACGATGCGGGTTTTGGTCGGCTGCATGACATAGGGTCGCTCATGACGGTTGGCGTAGCACTCTGCTTCCTGGCGGGAGGCCTGCTTAGCAAATTCGCGTATGGCCGCCTGGTCGTATTCCTGGTCTGCTTGGCGCAATACATCATCATAGGCGATGGTCGGGCAGCCCTTTGAAGTGAGCCCTTCGGCATTCATACAAATTTTTTTAGCCGTCTCATGTTCACATGCTGCGCAGCCGGGTGCCGGTGTTTGTTTCGTTTTGGCCATGCATGGATCCTTTCAGTTCGAACCGAATGGTTATTAATATTTTTATTCTGGAGGTTAAGTAAAATACCCTTGCGTGTCAAGGTTCAACAATCAGGTGCCGCCACACCCTATATTCCCCTTACCTCATGGCTCGTTCTCAACTCTCAGACATTAGTCATCAACTTTTGAACCTTTGAACCCTGAACCTTTGAACCCTTAGACCTAAAAATCTTCCTTCAGAATGCGCTCCATGTTAGCCACCAGAAACTCGGCATTGGGTTCGTCAAAAGGCATGGGTGGCCGGATTTTAATCACGTTTTCAAACGGGCCATCCGTTCCCAGAAGAATGCCGGCATCGCGCATGCGGTTGACGATAAATTCGGCCTCTTCCTTGGCCGGTTCGAGGGTTTCACGGTCGCGCACCAGTTCAACGCCCAAAAAAAGTCCCGATCCGCGCACATCGCCGACAATCGGAAAACGATCGATGAACGGGATCATTCCGGCAAGCATCCGTTTGCCGGCTTTCAGTGCATTGGCCTGGAGATTTCCCTCGATCACCACCTCAAGGACGGTCAAGCCCACCGCGCAGGAAACTGCGTTGCCGCCGAAAGTGCTGAAAAACTCCATGCCGTTGTCAAAGGCTTTGGCGATCTCAGGGGTGGTGATCACGGTGCCGATGGGGTGTCCGTTACCGATGGGCTTTCCCAGAACCACGATGTCGGGCACCAGATTTTCGGCTTCGAAAGCATAAAAATGGGTGCCAATCCGACCGTAGCCGGTCTGCACTTCGTCGGCGATGCACAGCCCGCCGGCCTTGTGGACCCGGCGGTAAACCTCCGACAGGTAACCTTCGGGCAGAAAAATTTGTCCGGCCACACTCGGACAGGTTTCGGCGATAAATCCGGCCAGACCAATCCCTTTGCCCTGCAGTTTGCGGATGATGTCGTCAACGTGCCCTGCATATTTAAGGGCCGCCTGCGGATCTTCTGAGCGGTAGAGGCCCCGGTATAGATCGGGGATCGGCGCCGCATGGACCCACGGTGGAGCCCCTTTCCCACCGGGGCCGTTATGTTTGTATGGGCTGATATCGATGAGCGAAGTGGTATGCCCGTGGTAAGCGGCCTCAAGCACAATCATGTCGCGTTGTCCGGTATAAGCTCTGGCCAGGCGCAGGGCCAGCTCGTTTCCTTCGCTGGCCGAATTGACAAAAAAACAGACGCTCAAGGGCGCCGGCAGGGTATCGCACAAACGCTTGGCATAGCGGTTGATGAAATCGTGAAGGTAGCGTGTATTGGTGTTCAAGACCGACATTTGCCGACTGGCAGCTTCCACCACTCTGGGATGGCAGTGACCGACATGGGGGACATTATTATAGGCATCGAGGTATTTGCGTCCGGTGTCGTCGAACAGGTACTGCTGCCATCCGCGTACCATCTTGATCGGTTTGCGGTAGCCGATGCTCAGATTGCGACCGATGTATTTACGGCGCGCGGCCAAGGTGTCTGATGCGTTCGGTTCCGGCGCCGGGAAACGATTCTGCGGGATGCCGGCAATACGATTCGGATCCGGTGAAAACAGCTTCCAGAGATTTTGCTCACTGGCTCGAACCACGCCCGGAAAATCACAGTCCAAATCCAGCAAATCGGTGATAATTTGAAAGTGCAGGTGGGGAGTCCAATTACCGTTGTCGTCCGCTGAGCCAATCCGGCCGATTTGCTGCCCGGCAGCTATGGGCTGGCCCGTACCCAGGCTTTCCAGCGAATCGGGGCTCAAGTGTCCGTACAGGGTGTAAAACAATTCTCCAGAATCGGTGGTGTGTTCCAGGATGACCACCGGTCCGTAGTCCTGGGGTCCCTTGTTGTTTGAAAAGGCGAACACCTTACCCGCCAGGGGTGCATAAACAGCGGTCCCGGCTTGGGCAAACACATCCATACCGATGTGAACGGTCCGGTGCTCTGCAGTCGGCGAATCACCCATGCTAAAAAAGGGCGCCGTATAGATCAAGCGGGCTTCGCTATAGCGCCCGATGGCAACTGAGACACCGGCGGCCCGCATTTCTTTGTGGAGTCTTTGGGTCATATAAGGTTCTTCGTTTTGCTCCGGGTCCCCGTTTACCAGCGGACTGGCAGCGCTCAGGTCAAATATTTTCAGGGGCGCTGCGCGTAAATCAATATCCAGGAGCGGCGCTGCGGTGTCACGATTTGAGTCCAGCCAGTTGCAGATAGCTTGAGAGCGTGGAAGCGGTGACAGGTCACAGGCCTGACGAAAGGCCGCCTCCGCAAAACGCGGATGGATTTCAGCCAGCACCGGCAAGGTCCGCTGGATCGGTATCTGGCTGATCGACAGATATTCGTTGTCGGGACGCTCCCTTAACTGGTGAGCCGCGATACAGGCACTCATACACAGCCGCATGCACACCATCAGAAAAAGAGAGGCGATTTCAGTTTCGGTGAGCGCAAAGGACCGATGATATCCTTTGATCATATGGGCGGCAACCCGCAAGG
>JASFIV010000287.1:0-5646 GCA_050122475.1 Desulfobacterales bacterium
AATCCAAACGATCCGCTAACGCAATCGTTACTGGTGAGGTTTTAAAAATTCTTGTCATCGGCAACAGTTTTATGTTAGGGGGGAACGTTCATGTTTTATAGTGGTTGTCAAAAAAACGTTCCGATTAATGGAGGTTAAATTAATGCTAAGCGGTAAAAATTTAACGATTGTCGGCTTCGTGGTCGTGGTTTTTGTCATTCTTCAGGGGATTTTGATTTCCACCGGGAAAGCGGATAGCCCCGTTACAGCGGCGGTTGATTTTGCAAAAGCCTATTTTATGCTGGATGGCCCCTCGATGTCGGAGCGCCTGTGCAGCGAGATGGCTGAGGATGAAGAACTCAATATCGTCAATACCTATCTAAATTCAGTTGCCGACCGTGCCCGGGCATTGGGATTTTCAACAAACTATATGCAAAATCAGCTTTCGCATATTTCCACTGAACTGAAGATGACCGATGAAAACAAGGCTGAAGTCAGAATTACGGGTGAACGATTGCGTTCCATCAATCCGGTTTTTGCCCTTGTCGGAAGGCTGTTTTTTTTGATTGAAACCCATGAAGTTGATGAAACCCTGTCGCTGGTTAAAGAAGAGGGCCGCTGGAAGGTTTGCGGCAGGCCCTTTTCGCTGGCTGAAATATGATGTATCCTGTTATTCGGATTAATTTTACCCATTCAAAATATAACCCATTTTGACAACGGTGTCTCTTAAACGGGAGTAATGGAGCCTTCTTATTTCGGATTGCAGAATTCAGATTTCGGATTTTAAATGCGCAATATTTTTATATGTCAGATCTGCAATCCGCAATCTAAAATCCGCAATTGAATTAGCTCCAACACTCCATAGCTCCACTCTATGCAACCCATTTATCATCAAATTCGTCAGCGCGCCCGTCAGATCATTCTGCGTCATCCCACGCCCGATTTTTATCATGATCATGCTACGGATGATGAAGCCTCAAAGCGGCTTTTTGATAGCAGCCGCATCATTAAAAAGCTGCTTTCCTTTTTAGCCGGAACCCTTGAAAATGATTTCGGACACGGCCTGATGCACGCAGTTAAAGTATCTCACGACGCGGGCACACTAATGGTTATCGAAGCCCGGCAAAGCGGTTATGACGAAGATCCGCTTTCACGTTTGGTCTGTCTAGCCCAGACGGCCGGATTATTGCACGACGTCAAGCGCAAAAAAAAGGACCACTCATCACACGCTGCCGTGCATGCGAAGAAAATGCTTAAGAAATATCCGTTTTCGGTTGAAGAAATTGAGTATGTCTCCACTGCCATTCAAAATCATGAGGCCTTCAAAGAACCTGTTGATGCGAACTCAGCCGAGGGGCAGCTTATTTCCAATTGTCTGTATGACGCGGATAAGTTTCGCTGGGGGCCGGATAATTTTCATGATACGCTCTGGGACATGGTATCCTATTTTAACCCGCCTCTGGCTAAATTTATGGAGGGCTATCCCCAGGGAATGGAAAAAATCAAGAGCATTAAAAGCACATTCAGAACTTCCACCGGACAAAAATACGGCCCTCAATTTATCGATCTGGGGTTGGAGATCGGCGAAGAGCTTTATGAAGTGATCCAAACGGAGTTCTCCGCTTATTTATAACCGATATAATTGATCGACAATTTTCTTAGATTTTTATGATTTGCTTAGCTGGATATGATTAAGATATAGTCTTAGACTCGCATTAATTTTTATTTAACATTTTAGGAACTGAATTTTAAACGAGTTGGAGACTTTCATATCATTAATTTTTATTTAAAATTCAGTTTGAAGGAGGTGTTCATACATACATAACAACCGCTAACCAAAGGAGGTTCGCATGACAGCCACAACCTGGCCTGCGCCCAATTGGCCTGAAGGCGTTCCGCACGATCTTTCCGGATATGAAAAACCTCTCTATTCCATACTGGATGAATCTGCCGGTAAGTATCCGGACCAGGTGTATACGATTTTCAATGATGCCACCCGGACCTTTGCCCAGGTCAAAGACACGGCGGATCGCATTGCCAATTTTTTGGCTGCACGGGGGATCCAAAAAGGCGACCGCGTGGCCATATTTCTACCCAATTTGCCCCACTATCCGGCCATTTTTTTCGGTATTTTAAAAGCCGGCGCTGTTTGCGTGACCTGCAATCCCCTCTATACTGCCAATGAGCTCAACTATCAGTTGAAAGATGCCGGTGCCAAGGTTGTTTTTTGCATGGATCATCCCCAGTTTTATCCAACAACTGTTGAAGCCATCAAAGACACCGATGTTGAGACCGTTGTCATCTGCGGGGTCAAATCCTACCTGCCGTCCATCAAAGCTTTTATCGGCGGGCTTTTAGGAAAAATTCCCAAAGCCGGAAATTACCAGCCGGGGCACCTGTTTTTTGACGATGTGGTTGCCGGCGCCCAACCGCAGCCGCCCGATGTCGACATCAACCCGACCGAGGATCTGGCCCTGATCATCTATACCGGGGGCACCACCGGTGTTCCCAAAGGGGCGGCTCTGGTGCACACCAACTTTACTTCTAACGTAATGGCTTTAGAGGAATGGGGCCGCTTTGTCCACGAGCCTGGGAAGGAACCTGAAAAACTCCGACACGGCGGATTCCACACAGGTTTAGGCGTTCTGCCCTGGTATCACAGTTTCGGCTTGACCGTTGCCATGCTGTTTGCATGCTACATTGCCGGTCGACTGATATGCGTTCCCGATCCGCGTGCTGGCGATCCGCCTTTTACCGAGGTTCTCAAAATCGTGCAGAAGCATAAACCCACGCTTATGGCTGCGGTACCGACCATTTTTGTGGCCTTTACCAACCATGCGTTGCTTGATCAGTTTGATCTGTCCTCTTTTGTGGGATGTTTTTCGGGTGGAGCGCCCCTGCCGCCGGACGTCTGCCGGCAGTTTGAAGAGAAAACCGGAGCCATTATATTCGAAGGCTACGGCCTAAGTGAGACATCGCCGGTGGCCAGCGCCAACCCCACCAGCAAAGAAGGTCGCAAAATCGGGTCCATCGGCTTTCCGGTCTCCGGTACAGATATCAAAATTCTGGATATCGATACGGCAACCACAGAGCTGCCCCATGGTGAAGATGGTGAAATCGCCATCTGCGGCCCCCAGGTGATGCAGGGCTACTGGAACCGGCCCGAAGAGACCGAAAATGTCTTCCGCGAAATTGACGGCAAACGCTATTTTTTAACCGGTGATATCGGTCATGTCGATGAAGAGGGCTATATCCTGGTTACCGACCGCAAAAAGGACCTGATTATCGTCGGCGGATTCAACGTTTACCCGCGCGATGTCGAAGATATCCTGTTTCAGCATCCCAAGGTGGAGTTGGCTGCGGTAATCGGCGCGCCGGATGAAAAGAGCGGTGAGGCGGTCAAAGCCTTTATTCAGCTGAAGCCCGGTGAAGCGGCCACCGAAGAAGAGATGTTGCAATTTAGCAAAGAGAACATGGCCGGCTACAAGCGGCCCAAACAGGTTGAATTCCGGGAAAGTCTGCCGGTTTCCAACGTGGGCAAAGTCTTGCGAAGAGTGCTGAGAGACGAGGAGCTTAAAAAGTAATAATGGGTTGAGCCCGTTACCCGTTGACCCGTTACCCGGTTAAAATAAAATCAGATAGCATTCGTTCTAAACGGGCTCAACGGGCTAACTGGCAATTGTCTAACCTGATGAATGAACCTGTTTGTTTTTAAACCAAATTTTATTCAATCAATACTTTTTGACGAATAATATGCTCACCAAAATAAAAAAGTGGATTATTGATCATCCCTATTTTTTGACCAGTGCTGTCTTTTTAGTCATTCTATTTGTCGGCTGGCGGGTGCTTTACTGGCGGGAGGAAACCTTTGCCTTTATTCTGCTGCTGTATTTTATTGTCACCCTGGGCATCCGCCTGGACGATATCTCCCGCAAAATCGGAAGTCGGGTGACTGGCGCTACCAAAAATCCCAATAGCAACGCCTCCCTCATGCAGGAGTTAAACGATATCAAAAGGGTGCTATTGAGCATTAATACAATTTTAAACAAAATTCTGGAAAAAACCGAAAAAAAAGAGCCTTAACCCGGATAAGCATCAACATCCTCAACCATTATAGCGGCTTATTCTCTCCCAATTTATATTTCAACTGCACATCTGGTATTTTTCTGCCCAAACGAAATTTCATATTAAGGCACGACATCTCCAATTTGAGCACATGCCAATTATTATGGACTCGTGCATGCAATATGCAGTAGCTCACTGACCGGACTATAGCCAGAAGCTTTTGAATGAGTCCTGAAAGTTGTGAAAAAAGATCTATATAGTGTTGGTAGCATCGGCAAGGTCTATCTGGAGATGACTTTCGAAGAAATTGAAGGCGCTAAAATGATCGTCAATAACAAAAAAACATAATCCCAGTCTAAGATTCAATGCGTCTAATTATTGTCCAATGTTTCCATAGGGCATTACATACAAATAATTGCAAGACGAAAAATATCGCATTTTCGTCAGTGGGCAATCCAAAAAAAGCATCAGCTTAAATTGTAGCACTAATTTTTATATTTAAATCAAGTTACCTATGACAAATTTAACCTACAGCATCTTTTGGAAAGCCTTGTTATATTCGTTTCATCTCTGTAAAATCGTCAAACTAAATTTATTCTTTATGTATCACAATTTAATCAATATTTGATTTTACTATGATATCGTTAATTCTTAGAAGACTGCTGAAAGGAGGTTACTAAATGGGAAAGATTCAAACAGATTTCAAAAAGCTACGTTATCCGTTGCCGATAACACTTGTCGGCGCTCTCACAGATGGGAAACCGAACTTTTTAACCATCGCCTTCTTTGCCATCCTCAGCCATTTGCCTCCTATTGTTTCAGTATCATTATACAAAAACCATCACACAGTAAGAGGGATCAAAGAAAGCGAAGCATTTAGCGTAAATATTCCATCTGTAAGCATGGTCAAAATAACTGACTACTGCGGTATCGTTTCCGGTCGGAAAGTTGACAAATCAAACCTTTTTAAACCCTTTTATGGTCAGCTCAACACCACACCAATGATCGAGGAATGCCCTTTAAATTTCGAATGTAAGTTAATTCGAATCATAGAATCCGGAAACAACCTAATATTTTTAGGAGAAGTAGTATCTACGTATGCTAATGAAGAGGTCCTGAGCGACGGTGTGCCTGATATTCGTGCGATCGACCCATTGGTGCTATTTGGGTCTGTCTACCACTCTTGGAAGTTCGGGCCAGAAATCGCTACAGCCTACCAGATTGGAAAAAAACTCAAGGAACGCCTTTCTTAGAAAGAATACATTGTCTCTAAATGAGCAAAAAGCTGGATTCGGAAATTAATCTAAATCCTGTGGTCAAAATAGCTTTTTTAGATTATTTAGTGATTATTGTTTCTTGTGTTAAAATGAAAAAGTAATCACTTCAGCATGGTTATTTATATTTTACTGCTCAGTTGAAAGCACGCTATCAAAAAATACGCCTCTTTTCACAAAGAATTTATCAAAAGGCCTTTTAAGATTCAATCAAGGGGTGCAGTTGATAAGGGAGAATACCATGGATCATATGAATTCCTACGAAAGGGTTATGGGTGTGTTGAACGGTAAACGGCCAGACTATCCTCCCGTTGTGCTTATGGCACGT
>JASFIV010000288.1:0-5598 GCA_050122475.1 Desulfobacterales bacterium
TCCCAGCGGAGGCGCTCGTGATTGCTACACTTTAGCAATTGGCCATATTGAGGACGGGATCCGGATCCTGGATTGTTTGCGCAGCCGGAAACCGCCGTTTAATCCGGAGCAAGTAACCGCCGAATATGCCAGGGCGTTGAAAAACTATCACGTTTCAAGCGTTCGAGGTGATAGGTATTCGGCGGAATGGGTTGTGCAGGCATTTGCGAAAAACGGTATTCATTATATCACTTCTGAAAAAAGTAAAAGTGATTTGTATTCGGAATTGTTGCCATTGATAAACAGCGGCCAATGCCAGCTTTTAGATGATAAAAAATTATTCCGGCAGCTACTAGGTTTAGAACGGCGAACATCCCGGAGTGGTAAAGATTCAATCGATCATGGACCGCGTGGTTTTGATGATTCAGCAAATGCGGTAGCGGGTTGTTTAACTTCATTAATGGAAGGTAGCGATGTTGGTATAAGCACCACACCGTCGAAGGCAGTAGACTACTTATATAGGTATCATAGTTTTGATTAACAGAGTGCCAATAGACGAGGTCATATATTTAAAAGCTCTCATATCGCCTCACCCAGTCAGGTGCAACCAGTAACTAATGGTACTCTCAGATTCTCGAGATTAAAAAACTATGCTTTCGATAGTTAGGGCAGATATTTTTTGAACCAAACATTGACCACTACTATGAGAAATGATACAGGCCCCCCTAAGGGAAAGGGAGGTCTATGTATGAAGGGACGCATATATGAAAACAAAGGGGGCTTTGTAGTACGTTTCGGTCGTGATCTATCCAAATGGTTTAAAGAAAAAGCAGAAGCCGAGCGCTTTTTGACCGGTCTGAGGTATGAGGTAGACAAAGGAACCTTTGACCCGCGTGATTATCACCCAGATAGACCATTGACCTTTATTCATCTTGCAGAACAATATGTGGATTTTAAGAAGAAAGTTTTAAAACCTCGTTCATACAGCAATATTAAGCGCTATATGCATAAGGCCGTAGATGCTTGGGGTTATATCAGTGTTAAGTCCATTGGCTATGCAGAAATTGAAGATTTTTTATACGCACAAAAAGTTTCGGATAAAACCCGCGCAAATATGAAATCGTGCCTTCATGATTTTTTCAGCTGGCTAAAACGGCGCAGAGTAATCACTCTTCAGCAGTTCCCCGAGTTTCCACAAATCAAATTTGAGTTAGGCTGGCGCAACATCGTTGATATTGAAACTCAGCAAGCCATCATAAATGAGGTGTATCGAATCTCACATGCTGTGAATCCAAAAATTTGGTTGGGAATTAAATGGCTGGCAACTTACATTTCAGTCCGTCCCGGTGAACTGCTAAACCTTAAAGAGGGCCATATTAATAAAACTGATGGATTTTTTGTAATTCCTCACCCAAAAGAAAAAGACCCGAAAATCATTTATCTGATTGACGATGATATCGAGTTACTAAATGAGATTCCATCGGGCCTACCTGATTTGTATTTTTTCAGACACAGAAAGGGCAACGGGGCCGTTAAGCCAGGAGAGCGATTCGGAAAAGATTATTTTTACAAATGGTGGAAGGCAGCCTGTAAAAACCTGAGCATCGAGGGCGTTGACCTGTACGGCGGCACCCGCCATAGCACAGTAACTGCGTTGGGTAAAGAATTGACCCCGGAGCAGATCAAGGCCGGATCATTGCATAAAACCAATAAGGCATTTGAAAGGTATTTTCAATCAAGACAGATTGACGCAAAAGTGGTTTATCAGAAGGTGGCAAACCTACAACATACCTACAACAAAAACGGGGATATGGAAATTGATAAAGTGCTGATATTTAAAGATTTTAATGGTGCCGGGGGCGGGAATCGAACCCGCATGGGCTAAAGCCCGCTGGATTTTGAGTCCAGTGCGTCTACCAGTTTCACCACCCCGGCAATACGTGGCTCGCTATGCTCGCAATTGGAGTGATGGAGAAATGGAGTAATGGAGTAATGGGTATATAAGGAAATTAGCCAAAGTTGTCAATACTATTAGAAGCTATCTCAAAAATGCATCTAACGCCCAAGGGCTGTGTTAAAAACCGATTCAAAATGCTCGAATACTAACGTGTATGCTCCACTTTTGAATCGCTTTTCGCCTTGCCCTTGGACGTGATCTACTATTTTTGAGGCAGCTTCTTCAACCCAGTTAAAGATTTCCAGATTTCTGCGGCGGTGGCCTGCCCTTCTCGTAAGATTCGTGGTGGATCCTCGGTAATATCAATCACTGTTGACCCGACTCCGCTTTCAAGTGTGCCGCCATCCAGGGTCATATCCACCTGTTCGCTAATATGGGGATCCAGATCCGCCACCTGGTGGCAACCCGGATGCCCGGATATATTGGCGCTGGTACCGGTGATGGGGCTACCAACTTTTTTGACCAGCGCAACCGCCACCGCATGACCGGGGATGCGTACGCCTATTTTCTTGCTGCCGGCGGTCAATTGACGTGACAGGGTCTTGTGCGCTTCAAATACCAGCGTCAGCCTGCCAGGCCAGAACGTCTGCATGAGGGCCTCGGACGCAGGTGAAATATGGATTACCAGATCCTTTAGCCGCTGTCGGGAATCGATCAACACCAGGATCGGATTGTCCGCAGGGCGTTGTTTGATGCGGACCACCCGATCTAGGGCAGCCGAATCAAAGGCATCAGCGCCCAACCCATAAAGGCAGCGCGTGGGGAATGCCACCACCCCGCCCTGCCGAATAATATCAGCCGCTTCCTTTATGATTCCAGGCTCGGGGTTGTCGGCATTTACTTTTCGAATGATCGAAGGGCTCATTGTGTGGTTAGATTTCTTTTAACCGCAGATCCACGCAGACGAACGCGAACCTTTTTGCCGGTCGACCCGCCCGGCAAAAACACTTCAATCACTTCGCGATAAATATTGTTCAGTACCTTGATACCTGAATTTTGCACGAAGGGCATGCAGGTTTTCCTCCCGACAGGTCGTCGGGAGGAAAGAAAACTGTCTGCGCGGGTCTCGCGGTTTTAAAATAGCCTCTTATCAATCTGGTCTAAAATGAATCTTCGAGCTTTTTGGCTTTTTGTTCGACCTTGACGGTCATATCCTGCTTAAACGCTTCAAACTTGGCTGCCAGGTCTTTGTCCGCCAGGGCCAGGATCTGAACAGCCAAAAGTCCGGCATTTCTGGCTCCCGGTTTTCCGATCGCCATGGTCGCTACCGGAATACCGGGCGGCATTTGAACGGTAGCCAATAAGGCATCCAACCCCTGCAGGCAGGAAGAATCAATGGGGACTCCGATGATTGGAAGGCTGCTGTGCGCTGCCATGGCGCCGGCCAGATGCGCTGCATGCCCCGCCCCTGCGATAATTACGTTGATACCCCGCTCACGGGCCGTATGCGCCCATGTGGCCGCCCGTTGCGGGCTGCGGTGAGCGGACGCAACGGTTATTTCAAAAGCCACACCGAATTCCTGCAGGATATCCGCTGCTGCTTTCATGACGTCCAGGTCAGAGTCACTTCCCATAACGATGCCGACTTGTGGTTTTGTTTCCGCGCTCAAGATTCCTCCTTTTTCGAATTAAAAGATACCATGAATTTTCTCTCGCAAAGGCGCAAAGACGCTAAGCGCAATAACCTTCTGTTAGAGGGTTTTTACTTTGCGATCTTGGCGGCCCACGCCCGCCATCGCGAGCCTTGCCCGCCTCGCCTTGCTCGCATGGCGGGTTTGGGCCGCTCAGGCGAGGCGGGCGGGTTTGCGTGACACTATCAAAAATTAATCCTTATGGCTGGCCAATTTTTCAAGCACAGCCATTTTTTTTTGATCCAGTTCCTCCCGGCTGATCCGGGCCCCTTTGATGCCGCCGTTTAAAGCAATTTCCGACAGGTAGCAGGCGTCGTTTTCAAAGACCATCAGATCAAGGTGAGCGTACGGAAATTTCCCCCGCTGCATGACCGCACGGCAAAATTCTTCCTGTTGCGCACTCAACGCATAGACAGAACCGGTTCCACCCAGCGTAATGTTTACCCTGAAGTTGTGAGGATTGTGGCGAGTATAAGCTTCGACATAGTCTTCCACGATGATGATACGCACATCGGTAAATTGTTCCTGAAAGGGTTGCAACACGAACGGATAGGCTGATTGATCCAGGGCCACAAAGCTGTACAGGGTTTCCATGGTCTCCCAGCGGCGGATTCCATGGCCACAGTGCAAGCCGTCCTGCTTGGTCACCACTGGTCCGATGTCTCGCTGGTTGTATGCATTCAGAGCCTCGATTAAATCAGTGCGGCGGGGAATCACCCGCGTATGCGGCAGCATCCACTTTTTTAAAACAAAAGCCTGGGCGACTTTTGAACTATTCAGGACCTGTGCGAGCGGCGAAGGCAGGCAGCGGATACCGCGCTCATGCATATCGATCAGCATGGTGTGCTTTAGATATTTTAGCGACAGGTTGCCAATAAAAACATCGCCGCCGGATAATTCATGATAGAGCGCTCTGAGCTCCCGATTATTTTTGACAATCATAAGCTCACCGTTTGCTTTGATGATCTTCGATGCAAAGCGTGATGAGTTCGTCAAGAAGCCGGCTAAAACTGAATCCGGCAACCTCGGCGGCCTGAGGCAGCAAACTGGTTGCGGTCATTCCCGGGATGGTGTTGGTTTCCAGAACGAATATCTGGTTATCCTTTAGAATCATATCCGTTCGACTGTAGCCTTTACAAAAAAGAGCACTATGTGCTGTTTTGGCATAAGCCTGGGCAGTTGCGGTCATCTGATTATCAATGCGAGCCGGACAAATCTCCTGGGTAACGCCGGCCGTATATTTGGCTTCGTAATCGAAAAACTCGTGTTGATCGTCGGGGATGATCTCAATCAGCGGCAGGGCCAGCAGTTTGCGGTTGCCGATCACCCCGCCGGTCAGCTCAATGCCCTCGATGTAGCCCTCAAGCAATATGGTGACATCATGGGCAAAGGCTTTTTCCACAGCCGCTGCAATGGCGTCCGCTGATTTTACAATGCTCATGCCGACACTGGAACCCGCCTCGTTGGGCTTGACCACCAGCGGCAGGCCGAGCTGTTTTTCCCAGTTTGCCGGATCCAACGGATCCCCTTTTTGCAGCACGATATAGGGCGGCACCGGCAGGCCGGCTTTTTCATACAGACATTTTGCCGCCAGCTTATTCATGGCAATGGCGCTGCCGAGAACACCCGAGCCCTGATACGGAATGCCCAGCAACTCAAGAAGACCCTGGACGGTTCCATCTTCTCCGTATGGGCCGTGCAGAATAATCAGGGCCGCATCAATGCCGGACGCATCCTCCACCAGACGCGCCAGATCGGTTTTGGGGTCGTAGCGGATGATCTGATATTTATCCTTGTCCAGGGCTTCAAAAACCTGATCACCGCTGTTCAAAGACACTTCGCGTTCCGATGATATCCCGCCGGAAAGCAGCGCTAATGTCAATTTTCCCATGGCTTAAACCCTTTCATAGAAGGTTCAGGATTCATCGTTCACCCGCCTTCGCTAAAGCTACGGCGCGGCGGGCAAGGTTCAGAGGTTCACAATCGCGGCCGCTGGCTACGCGCTGCTCGCTGCTGGCCAAAAGCCTGTCG
>JASFIV010000289.1:0-5572 GCA_050122475.1 Desulfobacterales bacterium
CCTTTGACAGCACCTGATTCAGTTCCTGAGTTTTTAGTCTAATGTTGCCCCCCTTGCCGACGCCGCTGGGGCAGTTGCTATACAGGACTGTCGCCAGATCATTCACAAAGGAACTGATCTCTTCACGATCCAAATGCGTGGCCAGCAGGCGCACGCCGCAATTGATATCATAACCCACGCCACCCGGGGAAATAATGCCGTCTGGAAACTCGGTCGCCACAACGCCACCAATCGGAAAACCATAGCCCTGATGGATATCCGGCATGGCCAGGGCATATTTAACAACTCCGGGTAAAGTCGCAGTGTTGATGAGCTGCTGCAGGCTGTTGTCGGTTATAATGCCTTTTAACAGCTCTGCATCGGAATAGAAGCGCGCCGGCACCCGCATGTCGGCGCGGAATTCGGCCGGCACTTCAAATAGATGCTCATCGAGTTGCTTGAATTCATGCTTGGCAACCATATTTATCCTCCCGGGTTTAAAAAACACAGGGCATTAAAAACCTTTGAAGTAACCTTACAATCATACATCAAAGGTAATCGTGGCTTCCAACCCCTGGCGTGTCTTCGCAATATTGAGATTGTGATAGGTCACTGCCTTAATTTGTTTTTCCAATACAGGCGCTCTTCCTCCGATGACCTTGGCGTCAACATTTTTTGCTGTTAACCGATGAATGTTGAATGTCTTAAAAATCAGCATTTCAGCTTCTGCCCAGTAAGCCAGTTCACTCAGCCATTCAACAAGCAGGCTTTCTGTATCAATCGTCTCTATTTTAACGGTCTTTGTAATTTTTCCTGAAACGCCTGATATATCTGCCATCATCAGGGATGTCATCCCCTGAGCCGCACTGATAAACAGCTCCTTAAGGTCTTTGCCGTAAACTTTCAAGGCATGGTCAGCCGTATGTTCAATTTCCTCAAAGCCCATTGCAGTATAAAACATGCCCGCTATGAATTTATTTTTTGTCCGCTAGATGACATCAGAAATATATTTGACTTTAGCATTGTCCGTCCCAGCATCTAAGGCTGATTGCGTACACAACAATTGTAGAATTAAAACGATGTCAGCAATTGTCGTTGTTTGCCGGTGCCCAGAACCATTAGCGAAAGTCAGATTCGGAATCGTGTCGATTCGATTAGATGAGCCGCAATAATGAATGAAATTTGCAAAAGGCAAGCTGTATTAAGAGTCTACACTCAACTGTTATCTTAAATTTATCTATTGCCGCGACAAAGTCAAGCACCATCTTGTTATCGCAAAATAGAATCGTCCGGCGGCTTATCGACACGCCCTTTCAAGCGTGTGGGTTTCTACTGCTGCCGGGGCCAACAGAACGCGACTGCCAGCAATCTATATTTCTGGCCGATAGGAGTGCTAAAAACTTCTTTACAATGCAAACCCAGCTGATTTATAAGCAATCTGTTATCGGATTGGTTCCTTTCTTTGCCACTCAACCGTTAAACGTGCACGTTTAACGCCTTTTGTAGCTCTATCGAATGATTATCAAAATGGTTATAGACACACTAAATTCCAAATTAAAAATCCATTGCTTCTGAAGAGGTGACGTATGGAACACCAATATGATGTGATTATCGTGGGCGCGGGACTGGCCGGTCTGCGCGCGGCGGTTGAGATCGGAAAAGATGCTCATGTCGCCGTTCTGACTAAAGTTTTTGCGACGCGCTCCCACTCCGGTGCGGCCCAGGGAGGCATCGGCGCCGCCTTGGGCAATGAAGAAGAAGACCACTGTGAGTGGCACATGTTTGATACGGTCAAAGGCAGTGATTACTTGGGCGATCAGGATGCCATCGAGATGCTGGCCAATGACGCTCCGCGCGCGATTTATGAGCTGGAAAACCTGGGGGTTCCGTTTAATCGGACGCCGGAGGGCAAAATCGCTCAAAGGGCCTTTGGCGGACACACACGCAACTTTGGCGAGGCACCGGTCAAGCGGGCCTGCTATGCGGCGACCCGCACCGGCAGAGTTATTTTGGACACACTCTGGGAGCAAAGTATGCGCAGGGGCACTGAATTCTTCGATGAATTCCAGATGCTGTCTCTAATTGTCCAGGATGGGCAGTGTTGCGGTGTGGTGGCCTATGAACTATCCACCGGAAAACTGCATGTATTTCAGAGCAAAGCCGTCCTGCTTGCAACAGGCGGAGCCGGTAAAATTTACAAGACCACCTCTAATGCTTTTGCCAGTACCGGCGACGGCATGGCCATTGCTTATCGAGCCGGTGCACCCCTGGAAGATATGGAATTTGTTCAGTTTCATCCCACCGGTATTTATAAACTGGGCATTCTCATCAGTGAGGCGGCACGGGGTGAGGGTGGCATTTTGTTGAATAATGAAGGTGAACGCTTCATGGAAAGGTATGCACCGATTATCAAAGATCTGGCACCGCGCGATATGATTTCACGGTGCATGCTAGAGGAAATGCGTGCCGGAAGGGGCATCGATGGCAAAGACTATTTTCATTTGGATTTGACGCACCTGGGTGAAGATGTGATTGATAAAAAATTAGCCGAAATTACCAGCTTCGCGCGTACCTATGCGGGTGTTGATCCGATTAAAGAGCCCATTCCGGTTCAACCCACCTGCCATTATATGATGGGCGGTATTGCCACCGATGCCGATGGTCATGTGATCGTAGATGAGAAAAATACTGCCTTTGCAGGGCTTTATGCAGCCGGTGAATGTGCCTGCGTGTCTGTTCACGGCGCCAATCGACTGGGGTGCAATGCGCTGCTCGATACGCTGGTCTTCGGACGGCGGGCCGGTATCGCCATTAAGGCGTTTATACCATCGGCTGCCCGGCCCAAGCTGCCGGCCCGACCGGAGAAAAAAGACGCAGACATGATTAAAGCCTTAATGAACGGTAGCGGCAAAGAAGGCAGCGGGCCCATCAGAGCCGAGCTGCAGGAAAGCATGATGGAAAATGTGTCTGTTTTCCGTCAGAAAGATTCTTTGAATACGGCACTCGCAAAAATAACGCAGCTAAAAAAACGATATCAAGATCTTTCCATTCAGGACAAAGGGAACTGTTTCAATCGCGATCTGCTGGATGCCATCGAGCTGGGTCATTTGCTGGATCTGGCTGAAGTCATTACCTGCAGCGCGCTAAACCGTAAAGAAAGCCGTGGTGCCCATTCCCGGGAAGATTTTCCGGAGCGTGACGATCAAAAATTCCTGGCCCATACCATGGCCCGTCACGATGCAGTCAAGGGGCCGAAAATATTTACCAAACCGGTTACGATTACCAAATTTGAGCCTCAGGAGAGGAAATACTAATATGCAATGTCATTTTACCGTCTATCGATATGACCCCCGTGCGGATGAAAAACCACGCTACCAGGAGTATGTGATTGATGCCGAATCGACCGACAAGATCTTGGATTGCCTGAACAAAATCAGGTGGGAACAGGATCCGACCCTGGCTTTTCGATCTTCCTGTGCTCACGGGATCTGCGGCTCTGATGCCTTGATGATCAACGGCCGCATAGAGCTGGCCTGTCAGAAACTGGTGCGTGATTTTAAATCCGGCAATAATTTTGTCATCGAACCGCTGCCGCTGTTTAATGTGGTCAAAGACTTAATTGTTGATCTGGAGCCTTTTTTTGAAAAATATCGCCAGGTGCAGCCCTATCTGATGCCCGGCAAAAATGATTCGGATAAAGAATTTATCCAGGAGGCTGAAAATCAGGAGTTTATCGAACCGGCGCTCAGGTGCATCCTGTGTGCCTCCTGCACTGCCGGTTGCCCGATTAACCGCGCCAATCCGGATTATCTGGGCCCGGCTGCATTGCTGCGTGCTTTTCGCTATATCTTTGATTCACGTGATTCCATTAAGGAAAAGCGTCTGGAAACAATTGACTCTGATGACGGCATCTGGGGCTGTAAAACCATGTGGTGGTGCACCGAGGTCTGCCCAAAAGAAATTCCCATCACCAAATGTCTGGGACAGATCAAAAGAGCTGTTAAACAAAAAGCAAAAAAGGAATAATGGGAGGTTAAATATGCCGCAGAAAAATCTGTTGACCGGGTTTTCTTTTTTTTCCGATGTTGAGCCAGAGACATTGGAAGCCATTGCCCAAAAAGGCGAAATCTTAGAGTTTAAAGCGCAGGATATCATTTTTAAAGTAGACGAACCGGCAACGCATTTTTATGGCCTTCTGGAAGGCGAAGTCGATCTGATTCTTATTTTCAAGGACAAGGTTTTGAAGACGGATATCGAATACGAAGAGGCCATCCAGGCGACTATGGTCGATGAAGAAAAAGAGATCATTGTCGATAAGGTCGCTGCCGGCCAGGTTTTCGGGTGGGCTTCGATTGTGGGACCATCCAAGCGCACCGTCAATGCGGAGTGTTCGCAAGCCTGCCGTGTTGTTGCGATACCGGCCGATGACCTGAAAGCCATGTTTGATAAGGACCACACGCTAGGGTATACAGTGATGAATCGCTTGTGCGACATTATTGCCAAACGACTTCGTAACCGGACCGATAAATTGATTGAGGCGTGGGGGGAGGCTTTTGACATAGGTTCGATATAGTGCGAATCTAAGAGTGCTAAATATGACGCTAAGTCGGTCATGTCATTTTCCTCCAGGCGCTATGAAAATCAAATCGCCTGTGGCCTGATATTTGTGATTTGATCGACGCGATCACCAATACCAAAGCTTGGGTACCCATCTTCTCAAATATCAGGCCACGACCTTGCTTGATCGTAATTTTTCAGCATAGCGCCTGTCAGAAAAAAACATGACCTTTCTTGACATTAAACCGCTTAATAACGGAGATTTACCTAAATTATTACCGGCTGGGTTAACCCCGTCAGCGGCGAGCTAGCAGGTAACGGGCTCAACCTGTGAAAATTTCGCATTGTGTGCGAAAAATGAATGTCTGGTAGTGAACCAATAGAAAAGGAGGAAAGGCACCGTGAAAGCGTTGTATTTTGAAGAGCATGGTGAGCTGGATGTCATCCAATATGGGGATGTGCCGGAACCGGAGCCCGGGCCCGGGCAGGTTAAGGTGCGAGTGCGGGCTACGGCTTTGAATTATTTGGATATCTGGGTGAGGCGCGGCTGGCCCGGGTTAAAGCTGGAAATGCCCCACTGGTGCGGTGCCGATGTCGCCGGTGAGGTAGCTGAGCTCGGGGAAGGTGTCACCGAATGGCAGGTGGGACAACGGGTTGTGGGAGATCCAGGAATCAATTTATTTGAAGACGAATTTACCGCCCGGGGTGAAGATTGCTTGAGCCCAGGATATCATGTACTTGGCGAACATCAGCGCGGTGGTGCTGCCGAATACATAGTTTTACCGGCTAAAGGTCTGGCCGCCATGCCGGAAGATGTGGATTATCCGGAAGCAGCCGCACCCTTGTTGGTGACCCTAACGACCTGGCGCATGCTCATCCACCGGGCAGCGGTGCGAGCCGGCGAATCCGTGCTGGTAGTAGGCTCAGGGGGAGGTGTTAACAGTATGTCCATTCAGATTGCCAAACTCGCCGGCGCATTTGTCTATGCGGTAGCCAGCAATGATCAAAAAGCGCAGCTGGCAAAGGAACTCGGGGC
>JASFIV010000290.1:0-5554 GCA_050122475.1 Desulfobacterales bacterium
ATGCCGTCGACCTTGACGATCACCTCCCGCCGGGTACCGGCGAAATCGATTTTACAGCACTTAAACCATTCCTTAAAGCCGAAACTGTCAAGGTTATGGAAATAAAACCCGGCATACCGACTACAGAAGTATCAAAAGGGATTCGGTTTATCCACCAAACATTAGCACAAGCTTAACTCAAGGCCGCAGCTATCGTCCATTTATGTCAGGCTTGATAACAAGTGTTATTGACTTTGCTGCCCCCATTTAATAAATATTTCCTATTGAACGCCCTTCTTGACCGCAATTGTAAAATCGCAGCGACACTATTAGCTCTTTTCTGTCCTCATTCTGAAGCGCAGCCTGCTTTTGAGCCGCATTCTGGGTAAAGAACCACTTTATTTTCCCTGAGAATGTTAATCCATATGGTGATCTTTAATCCGAAAATCAGGAGAGGAGGTCTCTCATGAAAAAACTGCTTGTACTGGCGGCTTCAATGCTTCTGCTTGCAGGTCAATCTGTGCTGTCGGCTGAATTGACGATTTTAACAGAAAATTTGCCGCCCTTGAACTATGTCGATAACGGTGTCCTGGTTGGTCCTTCTGTGGAGATCGTCCGCGAAATCCAGCGAAGAGTTGGGTCTGAGGAGCAAATCCAGGTGTACCCATGGGCAAGAGCTTACAAAATGGCACTTGAAGACGAAAACGTTATACTATTCGGAATGACGTATACCAAAGTGCGCCATGATAAATTTAAATGGGTCGGACCGTTAGCCACGAAAAGAGATATTCTTGTCGCCAAAAAGGGCTCGGGTATCAAAATTAGAGATCTGGAAGACGCTAAAAAAGTCAAACGCATTGGCACACTTCGAGATGATACCAGAGGGCGTTTACTCCAACGTCAAGGATTTACCAATCTTGAACCGGTCTCGGATGAACAATTAAATGCGAAGAAGCTTGAACTGGGTCGTATCGATTTATGGGCTTATAAAATACCGGGACTCAGAACCGTTTGTGATTTGGCCGGTGTCGATTATGCCGCCTTTGAAGAGGTTTATCACCTTCGCGAAATTGATCTTATGATTGCTTTTTCAAAGAAGACCTCGAATTCAATTGTTCAAAAATGGAAAACCGCTTTTGATGAAATGGTAGCGGATGGCACCATCAAAAAAATTCAAAAAAAATGGAATCAGAAATTGGAAGATGATCCATTTCCAGAAGTTAAAGACTAAAATATGCCGATTGCTCTAATCCAGACATTGCCTTTAAGTAGCGGATACAACATGTCATAAAGGATTGAATTTATGCACAAATCTGCCTCATCGGAAACCTCTCCGAAAGTCAGTAGCATCAGCCGTCGTTTCAGTTATACCCTGATCGGCATACTGACCTTATTGCTGATTGCATTTGCCGCGGTCGTTATCATTGTTGATATCAACAGAATCGAAAGCGAGATGCAAAAGCGGTTAGACAACGCCATCATGTTTGCCCAGAATAGTCTGCCGACGCCGTTATGGAATATGGACTACTTGGTTGTAAATGACTTTGTTGACGCCTTATTCTTAGATGAATCCATTGTTCATATTCGGATATCATGGAAAGATCAGCTGATTACCGAGAAAAACCGAGTTGGCTTTCAAATGAAGGAAGATCAGCCGGGAACACCGCAGCAATCCTTCAAAGGCGCCGATCTGATCGCCAAATCCGCAGATATTTACTTTAAAGGCAGCGTCATCAGCACGATTTTAATCGTGATGTCACGTGAAAACGTCAAAAAACAGGTGCTGATTCAAATTTACAGCACAATCGCCCTTTCAATCCTTATCATCGCTGCCATTTGGCTCACATCCATCTTCATCACCAGGCGGTATATCTCATCACCATTACTTAAGTTGCAGGAATCAGCCTCATTGATCGCCCGGGGTGATTTGGACACTTATGTTGATAAAAGCAGCAGTGATGAGATTGGTGCATTGGCACAGCATCTGGATGTCATGCGTGGATCGATCAAGCAGTTATTTACAGAGCTTCAAGAGAGCAAGGACAAACTGGAAGATTACAGCCGCACGCTGGAGCACAAGGTTGAATTGCGCACCCGCGAGCTGGCGCAATCCGTTGAAGAGCTCAAAGCCCTGGGGGAGGTCAGCCAGGCCGTTAGCTCCACCCTTGATCTGGAGACGGTTCTAACAAGCATTGTTCGCCACGCAGTGCAACTCTCAAAGACAGACGCCGGCACGATTTACGAGTTCGACGAAGTGGAAGGCGTTTTTGCGCCGCGCATAAATTATGGCGCTCATACCGATCTTATTGAAGCGCTGCGCAAGTCGAGATTGCGTGTAGGGGACCGAACGGTTATCGGTGAGGCTGCTGATAAGCGCGCTCCTGTACAGATTCCGGATCTCGCAGAAGCACCGGACTATCCCTTATCTTACGTTCAGCAGGCCGGCTATCATGCCCTGCTGGCATTGCCGTTGTTGCGTGAAGATCGTTTAATTGGTGGGCTGGTGGTGAGGCGTAAGCTGGCCGGCGAATTTCCCGCGCCTGTGCTGGATCTGCTTCAAACATTTGCCTCTCACTCTGTGCTTGCTATTCACAACGCCCAACTTTTCCGTGAGATCGAAGAGAAAGGACGCGAGCTCGAGAGTGCAAACCAGCATAAGTCAGAGTTCCTTGCCAACATGAGCCATGAATTGAGAACGCCCTTAAATGCCATCTTGGGCTATACGGAGCTGATCCTGGACAACATTTACGGTGCTGTACCGGAAAAAATTCAGGAAGTTCTTGAACGCCTCGAAAAAAATGGCCGCCATCTTCTCAACCTGATCAATGATGTTCTGGATCTCTCCAAGATCGAGGCGGGCCGACTCACCCTTTCGCTCGATGAATATTCGATGGAAGAGGTGGTTCAAACGGTTTCGACCTCGGTGGAGGCATTGCTAGCGGAAAAAGATCTGGAATTGAAAGTCGAGGTCCCCAAAGATCTCACGATTGGCAAAGGAGACGAGCAACGCATCGCTCAGGTGATGTTAAATCTGGTTGGAAACGCAATTAAATTTACCGATGAGGGGGAGGTTAAAATCGAAGTAAATGTGGCTAACGAAACCTTTTTAGTCTCAGTGCATGATTCAGGACCTGGAATTGCGGAAGCCGACCAACACAAGATCTTCGATGAATTCCAGCAGGCCGACGGATCCAGTACCCGCAAAAAGGGCGGAACCGGTCTGGGTCTCTCAATTTCCAAAAAAATAATCGATATGCATGGCGGCCGAATTTGGGTTGAGTCAACATTGGGGACCGGTTCTATCTTTCGGTTCACATTGCCGATTCGAGTCGAAAAGCAAAGGATACCAACATGAGTCAGCTGATTTTAGTTGTTGAAGATCAGGAGGACAACCGGCGGATCATACGGGATCTTCTCACAAGCGCCGGCTATGAGATAATTGAAGCGCTAACCGGTGAAGATGGTGTTACGGCGGCCGAAACCCATCGTCCCGCACTGATTCTGATGGATATTCAATTGCCCGATTTTGACGGCTACGAAGCGACTCGCCGAATCAAAACCAATCCAGCACTGCGCTCTATCCCGATCATTGCCGTCACCTCTTATGCGCTAAGTGGCGATGATATCAAGGCCCATGAGGCCGGTTGCGATGCATATGTCTCCAAACCCTACAGTCCACGGGCGCTTTTGGCGAAGATTCGTGAATTCATATCTTAATTAATCATTTCAAGGGGTCATAATGCGAACGCCTCCTTTGATCCTCATCGTCGATGATAATCCCGCAAACGTCGAAATTTTCGAGATGCGCCTTGCTGCCAACAATTACGAAATCATTACCGCGTCAGACGGCGAGGAGGGGTTGGCCATGGCGAAAGAACGTTTGCCGGATCTGATTCTGCTGGACATTATGATGCCCAAAATGGATGGTATTGAGGTTTGCCGGCATCTCAGGGCCGATTCTTCCTTACCGTTTATGCCGATCATCATGGTGACGGCCAAAACAGATTCAAAAGATGTCGTCGCCGGTCTCGAAGCCGGTGCCGACGAGTATTTAACCAAACCCGTAAATCATGCTGCTCTGGTTGCCAGAGTGAAGTCGATGTTGCGAATCAAGTTGCTGCATGACACCGTCATCGAACAATCGGCTCAGCTGCAAGGTCAACTGAAGACAGCAACCAAGATTCAATCACTATTCTGGCCGGATATCCCGGATTTAGCAGGCAATAGCCATATCTGGGCCGCGGCTATTCCAGCCGCTTATGTCAGCGGAGACCTGTATGACATCATTCCCCTGCCGGATGGCAGTTTGCTGGCATATGTCGCCGATGTCTCCGATAAAGGTGTTCCTGCTGCATTGGTTATGGCGGCATTGTCGACTAAAATCCGCAGTGAAGCACGAAATCAATACGAGATTGACGCACTTCTTCGAACGGTAAACAACAGCACTTACACGCTAACTTCCGAAGAGGGTTTCTTTGCAACAATTGTTCTGACGCGGTATTGGCCTCAGAGCGGAAAAATGCAACTGGCAATGGGGGGGCATTTACAGCCTTTGTGGATCGCCGATACGGATATTCGTAATTTACCTCAGATAAAGGGAATATCATTGGGTGTGACGCAGGATGCCCGTTACGAGAAAAAAGAAATTTCGCTCGCTCCCGGAGAGTCGATTCTGCTTTTTAGCGATGGTGTTATCGAAGCTGAGAATGAAGACAAAGAGCTGTTTGGCAATGATCGTCTTGTTGGTTATTTAAAAGATTCCAGCGGCCCTCCCTGGGGCAAGGGATTATTGGACTTCATATCCAAATGGCAAGGGAATTCGAGCGCCAGTGACGATTTAACCATCCTGGAGATCTGGCGTGATGTAAACTAAAGCGATTGTTTGACCTATCGGGAAAAACTGGCTCTATCCTCCGAAATTCAATCTGATAAGTACGATATTTCGTTTAGCGACATTAGATCGACTTATTTATACCGCTTGTCATAATAATATTCCGAAAAAAGGATGGCGGCATAAGTGTTGTAGCAAAAAAACGTTACGCAATCGGAACGTTTTTTTGACAACCACTTTAAGTCTCTGGCAATTTCAAATCCTAGCTTTCTTTTTGCCCGCCAATCAGCCAAAACCACGCACTGCACCAACGCCATTCAAACACGCCTTTGTTTGTTTTGTAAAAGTCGATTATCGAGCCCTTTTTCAGCTTATTTTAGTAGCGCTAAAATTAGCCAAATGAACATTTTTCTGTTAAAATTTAAATATATTACGGGTTCGATGGGGCTGAAAAGGTTCGAATGAACAAGTACCTAAAATTATTTGCATTTTTATTCTTGATGGCCTTGTTTTTACCGGTTTCGCTGCTGGCGGATACCCGGATCAAGGTCGGTGTTTATCAGCAGATACCGCTAAGTTTCTTTGATGATGACGGCAGCGTTCGCGGTTTTTTTATCGATATTCTAGAAAACGTAGCCCAAAAAGAAGGGTGGGAAATAGAATATGTGCCCGTGCCACGGCTGGACCGTTTTGAAATGCTTAAAAACGGCCAGATTGATTTGCTGGGTGCGATGGCATATTCTG
>JASFIV010000291.1:0-5550 GCA_050122475.1 Desulfobacterales bacterium
ATCAGATGATCTCCCGGTTCCATTATCTTTACCAATGGATTCACCAGGATTTCGAATAAAATCTCTTTAAAACCATAGGAGGCTGCGAAACCGATACCAACCGCAATAAAGCATTTTATCAGCCGACTTCTGAGCTCTTCAAGATGGGAGGTAAACGGGATTTTTTCTTCTTCATCCAGCATCTTTTTTGGATTCCTTGGGCTTATCTGTATCGTCAGTGTCGGCGCTGCTCTCTCGTGCTGTTTCAGAAGATGCGTTGTCGCTGTCGTTCAATTTCTCAAACGCCTGCTTCACATTTTCAGTGCGATCGTCAGTTTCGGAGGGTTCTTCTTTGACTGGCTCTGTGTGATCTTCGGTGGAATACGGATCAGCGGGTCGTTTAAACTCGGCTGTGTCTTTGGTCAGACTAACGGAATCCTTGATATCGTCGCCAAGATCATCGAAAGCCTTTTTGACGTCGGAAAGATCCTCATCAATCTGGATGGTTTCTTTAAATTCATTGGTTGCTTTTTTAAATTCCCGCATTGCGCGACCGAGCGATTTGGCCAGATCCGGTAATTTCTTCGGACCGATGACGATCAGCGCAATCGCCAGCAATAAAAGCAATTCGGGCATGCCGATGCCGAACATTTGTTGCCTCTAGCTCTCTTTTTAGGGGTTCAAAATATCGCCGAAAAAGCCAATAAATACTGGTTTCAAGAACGAGTGTCAAGCAGAACCGTTTACAAGACGGATCATTTGTTCATCCTATCGATGAAGGTTACTTTATTTAAATCCGAAATCCGAATTTCGAAATGCGAAACAAAATCAAAATTCAAAATCATGAATGACCAAAACAACAAACAACTTTTAACCTATTTTATCCATATGACACAGAGTCATGTGGGTTTTGAATTTAGGATTTTTCACATTTGAATTTGTTTCGAAATTCGTGCTTCGTGCTTCGAAATTACCAAAATAATTAAGTTTGATCGCCCTGCTCATCTCACCTGCCGGATTTGAAATGCGCGATTTTTATGATTCGATTAAATTATTTTGGTGTCTCTGGTTTTAAAATCAAAAAGTACAGTTCCCCGACATGGGCCAGATGACCGGCAGCCATCTCAGCGTAGGGCCCGTTGCCCCAGAACAAATCGGCACGTCCCGGTCCCCGAATGGCGCCGCCGGTATCCTGGTTGAGGACAAAGCGACGACATTCCACCCAGCGGTCAATATGACCGGCGCTGTTGAGCACCGGCTTTTGGGTTTGGATAAACGCTAAGGCCGCATATGGAAATATGCGTCTATCCAATGCAACCGAGCGCCCCGGTGTCAACAGGACATTTATGGAGCCCAGGGGGCCCTCAGGCTCAATTTTAAAAAAGACATAGCTGGGGTTGTAGTTAAAAACCGATGCCATTTCCTCCGGATGGGCATGCAAATAGGAACGGATTTTTTGCATGGACATTTCTTCGCGGGGTATTTTTTGTTCTTCAATGAGAAGTTTTCCGATGCTGCGATACGGTCGGCCGTTGCTGCCATGGTAATGCACATTGATGACTTCACCGGTGTCCAGAAAGACTTTGCCGGAGCCCTGAATTTGCAAGAAGAACACATCCACCGGGTCTTTCACCCACGCCAGGGTCTCGGCTCTGCCGACCAGCGCGTTTTCTTCTTCGATCTCGCGGCGATCAAAATACGGCACCACCGTTTGATCCGTATAGCGCCCCACAATGCTTTGCCCTTTGTATTTTTCACTAAAAGGTGAAAGATCGATTTTCATCAGATCCGTCGGTAGGGCGTAAATCGGATACTGATAGTCCTCGTTTTTATCTAAACGCCCACTTAAATGGGGCTCATAATAGCCGGTGAATAAAACTTCGCCTTTTTGATCTCTGCCGATCGATTGATAGACGATATAATGGTTGCGAATGAATTTTTTTAATTCTTTGTCGGTGGGGTTGGTTTGGATAAAATCCAGAAAATGCTGCAACGATTTTTTCAAATGAACCGCGTCATAGCGGTCTTCACCAAACTGAAAGGATCGATCCGCCGGCACCCTTTCCAGATATTCCAGACTTTTTAAAATGCTGTGTTCCATACCGTCGAGTTCCAGGTCATCATGAAAATCCGGGTATGAAAAACGGGATAGGCGGACCAATGCCGCCTCTTCCGGGGGCTTTTTTATCGGAGCCGGGCAACCGCTGATTATAACTGCCAAGGCAACTGTTAATACCAGAGCGCATCTGAAATTCGAACAAAGGCGAATCTTCATCGGATTTATTTTCCTTTACGAATGTAGGTGCCGCTTTTACCGCCGGTTTTTTTCAATAACTGGATTTTTGAAATCGTCATTTCCTTATCAGTGGCTTTGCACATGTCATATATGGTCAGGGCCGCAACCGAGACAGCCGTTATGGCCTCCATTTCAACACCGGTCTGATCGATGGCGCGCACGGTTGCTTCAATGCCCATGCTGTTGTTGGCGGCATCCGGTGAAAAATCAATCTGAATATGGGTAATATTCAAGGGATGGCACATGGGGATAAGTTCGGCGGTTTTCTTGGCGGCCATAATACCGGCAATGCGTGCGGTCTCAAGGACGTTGCCCTTTTTCACTTTCTTGTTTTGAATCGCGTCAAATGTCTCCAGGTTCATAGAGACCATACCACCGGCAACCGCCGTGCGAACCGTGGGCTTTTTTTGGGTCACATCCACCATCCGGACCCGGCCTTCTTTATCGATGTGGGTAAATTCCGACATGCTCACTCCTTTAGTTAAGGAAAAGTAGAATGGTCAAAGGGTTGAATAGTCAAATTCGTCAGAGGATTTTATCCTTTTTAGACGATTTGACTGTTTAACGAATTGACCATCTGCTGATGATCAGCCAGCAGTCAGTCGCCAAAAGCCAGATGAAAAAAAAATGGAATATAAAGCGATCTATCTTTCATCTATCATCTTTCATCTTTCATCTGTCTTCTGGCCTCTGTCATCTGAAAACCTATCCATTGACCATCTCCTCTGCACGCGCCAAATCCTGGGGTGTATTAACATTAAAGAACGACCGCAGCTCCGGATCTATTTTGCGTAAGGATTTTTCGGAAATGGTTTTGATACGGCTTTTGCGAAACGTTTTGGTAATTTTTAATTTCTCTCGCTCCAAATGGTTCTGCGCGGCTTCGAGACAACGTTTGGAGTAGGCCGCGCATAGTGGCTCAAATCCGGCTGACGTTTCGGGCATCACAATATCGACCTGGGCTTCAATCTTATGGATGACGGTTTCAATCATTTCCTTCTTCAGAAAGGGGGTGTCGCAAGCCGAAATAAAACCATACGGGTTTGACATATAGAAGAGGCCGGCATGAATTCCGGTCAAAGAGCTTCTGATCGGGAAAAGGTCCGATACGATCAACAGGTCCCATTCCAAAAATTTTTCAGGATTGTTGGTGACCAGAATGATTTCGTCAAACAATTCGCGATAAATAGCGGTTATTCGATCCAGGATCCGTTCGCCCCCCACCCGCAGAAGGGCTTTTTCGGTGCCGTCATAGCGGTTAGCCAAACCACCGGACAGTATCACTCCGGTGCAGGAAAATTTGCTCTTTGTCGTCATGATCTATAAATAAATATTTCAATACCTATACCTGTCGCCTAATATTACAGATTAAGAAAAAAGAGGTTCAAAATCAAGGTATAATCAAGGGGTTTGACCGCTGACCCTACCATGCGTCAATATATCTCTTGATCCTAAGTCAAAAATTAATATATTTACAAATATCTTTTAATATAAATAACGCGCAATCAAAAGCTTGAGCCGCGTCCTGTGTAAAACCCAAAATTACAGTATTCCATTATTCCAAAATTCCAATCCAGGTTGATCATGGGCGTCCACGAGCATAAAAAACAGGCCCCCCAATCCGTTGCTTTAGGCATCATTACGGTGTCCACCACCCGGGCACTTGAGAATGACACCAGCGGCCAATGGATCCGCGAACAGGCCGAGAAAAAAGGGCACACGATCGTTTTTCATCGGGTGATCCCCGACGACGCTACAAAAATTGCCGTCACCCTTAATGATGAGATTTTAAAGTCAAAACCCGCGGTCGTTCTCATGAGCGGCGGCACCGGGATTACCAAAAAAGATGTGACCATTGAAGCCGTCAGCCCGCTCTTTACCAAAGAGCTGAGCGCCTTTGGCCCGCTGTTTGCCAAACTCAGCATGGAAGAAATTGATTCCGCCGCCATCATGTCCCGCGCCACCGCAGGTGTCATCGGCAGCACCGTCGTATTTTGTATGCCCGGCAGCCTCAATGCCTGCAAACTGGCCTGCAACCGGCTGATCTTTCCCGAGTTGGGCCATCTGGTTAAGCACCTGCATGACTAAAACCAGACGCTGACATTTTACCGAACCTGAAGCGCGTTTCCTCTTTGATTTCAGCCGGGGGACCCGGGATTGGCAATCCAGAACCCCGCGTGCCTATGCGGTACGTGTCCGCAAATGATGGTTAAAAAATTGAATCCCTGTGCTAGTTTTGAAGTCTAAGAAAGGCTGTGGAATGGAAAAGAATGCAGGGTTCGCGTAAACGATAAGACCGCTTAAATCAATCACCGGTCTGCTTTTTCTTCAGGAATGGGTCGCGCAGACCTTTTTTGTAGATTTTGCCGGATCCGGTTTTGGGCAGCTCATCTAAAAAAATAATTGCTTTGGGGGCCTTGTAGGCGGCCTGATGTTCTTTGCAAAAGGTGATGATTTCCTCTGCGGTGGCGGTCTCACCGGATTTGAGCACCACAGCGGCGTTGACCGCCTCTCCCCAGCGCTCGTCCGGTACGCCGAAAACAGCGGCTTCCAATATCTTGGGATGCATATACAGCACGTTTTCAACTTCGGTTGAGTACACGTTCTCCCCGCCGGTCACTATCATGTCTTTTTTACGATCTACAATATTGACATAGCCTTCCGAATCCAGAGTGGCCAGATCCCCGGTGCGCAGCCATCCATCGCTAAACGCACTGGCGGTTTCTTCAGGCCGGTTCCAGTACCCGGGTGTGATGGTATCTCCCTTCACCCAGATCTCGCCCACCTGCTGCTCATCAGCCGCTATAGTGACACCTTGCTCGTCCACAACTTTAAGGTCCAGTCCGATTGCCGGCCGGCCGGTTTTGGACTTATATTTTAATTGTGCATCCGGCGGCAGCGCTTTGAGGTGCTCTTTTAGGATGCTGAAAGTCAAATACGGGCTGGTTTCGGTCATGCCGTAGGTCTGAATATAATCACAGCCAAGGGTTTGAATGATGCTTTTTACCAGCTCGGGTGCAATCGGAGCGCCACCACTGAGGATTTCCCGCAGGCTTGAAAAATCATATTCGCCCACCCGGGGATGTTTGATCATCAGGTTGAGCATGGTGGGAATTAAATTGCTCAGGGTTATTTTTTGCCGTTCAATGGTAGCCATTACAGCTTCGGCCTCAAATTGAGGGACCATTACATGCCGTGCGCCAACCCAGGTTATGGCAAATGTAGCCCAGGCATCGGCCAGATGAAACATAGGGGCAATATGGCCCCAGATGTCA
>JASFIV010000292.1:0-5527 GCA_050122475.1 Desulfobacterales bacterium
TGGATTTTTTTGCCATAAAAAATCAGAGCGACCTTTTTGCTATACTTATCTGCCATATTGTCAAAAATATCCGGCACGCTTGTTTCGGGAACATCGATCTCATGGGGCACACCCTCGGGATAATACTTTAACCAGGGTTTAGACATATAGACTTCTTTGGGGTCCATCGCTAACCTCGTAGTTGCTTTGCAGTTAAAAAGCCCTTGTTTTTGCTAGAAGTGGTTCCAAAACCGCAGATCAGGTTTAAAGCACCCAGCCATTGAGCCTTTGGACGCCCCAAAGGTCTTGCCATTAGAAGCGAAATCCCGCTCCATTGAGCGGAGAGATGGGGTTTGCAACCACTTCTATTCGATCTCAGCCGCACAAATGCGGCAGGTTTTGCGCGTGGCAACATTTCTAATTTTGCAGCGCGGGCATTCGGTTTCAATTTTATCGCGGATCCACGGAAGCAATCCCTCCGGCATGTAAAGCAGAATAATCAAAATGACGAACGCAAACAACAGCAGCCGGATTTCAGGCCAGAACCGGAAAAATTCCAATAACGGAAATAAAATAAAGACGGCGCCCACTGGCCCCCAGATGGTCACCACCCCGCCGAAGACCGACCAGATGACCACCTGAAAGGACATGGAAACTTCCAGGGTCGAGGGTCCGGCAATGCGCATGTAATGCGCATAAAGGCCCCCGGCGATCCCCGCAAAAAAGCCGCTGAGGCAAAATGCCAACAGCTTATAGCGGGTGGTGTTGATGCCGGATGCCCGCACCGCAACCTCGTCCTCACGGATGGCATGAAAGATAATGCCGGTGTTTGAATCGGTGATCTTCCACATTGCAAAGACCAGGGCAATCATGATGACCATAACAATATAGAAGGCCGTTGTGCGGGATTTGGCCAGGCGATCGAGGCCCGAAAGGCCGAGCTCTCCGCCGGTAAGGTCCGGCAGGGCGAAAACGATGCCCATCATGATGATCGGAAACGCCAGCGTCGTCAGTGCCAGATACGTTCCGCGCAGCCGCAAACACGGTATGCCGATAATCAAACCGGCCAAAACGGCTGCCAGGGCCCCCAGCGGGATCGTGCCCCACGGGGGGATATCAAAATGCAAATTCAAAAGGGCGGCCGTGTAGCAGCTGACCCCAAAAAACAGGGCGTGGCCAAAGTTCATCTGGCCGGTAAATCCCGAGAGAAGATCCCAGCTGGCGGCGAAAATTGCAAATATGCTGGCCAGGGTGAGAATGCGCAGCAGATACGGATCTTCGATCAGGATGGGGAAAAGCAACAGTACGATAAAAAAAACCAGCACGACGATCCGGCTGGGCAAAACGAATATTTCGCCTCTTACAATCGTGATCAATTTGCGCAAATAGTAACCCGGCAGTCCCATCGTTATCTTTCTTCTTCGAATGCAATGCCGAAAAGGCCTTCGGGCCGCAATAACAACACCAGAATCATGATGGACAGGGCCACCGATTCCCTTAAAAAGGCGCCTTTGGGAATCAAAAAGACCACCAGGGCCTCGGAAAACGCCAGAAGATAAGCCCCCGCAAAGCTTCCCTTCAAACTCCCCAATCCACCCAGCACCACGACGGCCATCATCATGATTAAAGGCCCCATCCACATATGGGGATGGAGCACTGAAAGCGGCAGCACGGCCGCACCGGTGAGTGCGGCCAGGGCAACGGATATCACCAGCGTCAACATGGCTACCCGGGCCTCGTTCATCCCCATCAGGTTGGCCACCTCTCTGTCCTGGGCGGTGGCGCGAATGGCAAGCCCCAGCCGGGTTTTTACTAAAAAGGCCCACACAGCGGCCAGGATCACACCGGCAGCGGCAATCGACAGCAGCTGTTGGTAAGCGATTTTAGCACCGGCGAATTCAAAATAACCGGGCACCAGTGGGGGCACGGTGCGAAAATCGCCGCTAAAGATCAGCACCACAATTTCTTGAAAAACCATTGCCAGGGCGATGGTGGCAATCAGGACAGCGGCTTCGTGTTCCCGGATGGGTTCGATAAAAAAGCGGTAGCAGATCAATCCCAGCACCATTACCAGAGTGATGGCCATCAGCACGGCCAAGGCCGGATGAACACCCAAGCGGTGCGTACCGTAAAAAATGCAATAGGCAGCCACCATGTAAAAGGCGGTATGGGCGATGTTGATGATGCGGGCCACGCCGAAGATCAACGAGAATCCGATGGCCAGCAGGGCATAGGTGCTGCCGTTGATCAGGGTGGTCAGAATAATATCAGCTAGCATATCAGCTCATCATTATATGAAAATTCATCCTGCCCCTTTTTGTCGGGCAAATAGGAGCAGGATTCTATCGATATTATTTTTTGTATTTTTCAATGAACCAGGGGGGCAGTTTGTAGGGAACAATGCCCTTGTAAGTAATCTCGGGTGATTCCGGGGTGGGTTTCCACTTGTACGGCCAGACGCCCACCAATTTTCCGTCCTGCCATTTTTCGATTTCGGCCACCATTTTATCCGCGTCCAGGCTTCCGGCACGCTTGGCACACTCGGCCAGCATTGTAATGGCCGCGCGGGTGTCGGCTGTATAGGCCGGCACTTCACCGAAACGCTTGATATAGCCGTCCACAAACGGCTTGGTCAGCTCGTTGTACTCCACACCTCTGGCATAGGTATTCATGGTCATTACATAGTTGCCCATGCCACCGGTGGCTTCCATGAAACCGTCTTTCTGGGCTTCAACATTGATGCCCACCTGTGCCACAGGGATCTTCAACTCGCCGACCTGTTTGGCAAAGGTCACGCCCACCGTGGCGGAAAAAATGGTAAAAACGATGTGGGCACCGGAGCGCTGGATGGCCGATAGCTCGGCGGTCACATCGGTGGCGGTCTGCGAGGGTCGCCAGACACCGGCAACTTCCAATCCCAGCTTGGGAATCGTTTCCTCCGAGGCCTTCACCATGGCTTCCACCCAGGCCTGCTTTTCGCCCACGATGGCCACTCTGGGTTTCTGAATGCCCAAAGTCTTGCGCATGATGCCGCCGACGGTTGCCAGGTGAATGAAATTGGTCTTGGCTAAAAACATATTGTTAAACGGTGTGATGCGAAACCAGTATTTGTAGCGGTCATAATCTTCGCCGACGCGATCGCAGATTTTTTTGGTTGCCGCCCCGCAGCCTAAAAAGATGGTTTTATAATCCATGGCAATATCCTGCATCGCCAGCACGGCCTCGGTGCGAAAACCGCCGACAACGAAATTAACTTTTTCACGCGTGAGCAACAGCTCCATGGCATTGGTGGCGTCCGTCATGCTTAAAAACTCGTTGGAATCGGCCTTGACCAGCTCGATCTTCATTTTCTGGTCGCCGACCTGGACGCCGCCGGCTGAATTAATCTCATCCTGGGCCATCAATGCGCCGTTCCAGTGATGTTTGCCCTGCACAAATTGCATGGGACCGATGACGCCGATTTTGATGGTGTCGGCTCCTAAGACGGGGAAACTGATGGTCATGGCGAGCAAAAACGCCATCAACACTATCATCAGAATCTTAGATCTTTTCATGACCTGCCTCCTTTCGGTTTGAGGTTGTCTTCTATCTTTACACTAAGGTTAATGGTGGGTTCTTTTTGTGGCACCACAATCCCCTGAAAGATAGTTTCGATGATTTCATCTGCTAAACCGACGAGGTCATCCGGTTTGCCCAGCAAACATTTGCGGGTCACCAGGTGTTCAACCGTCCCCCACAGGATGGCGCGTACTAAATGGGGTTGAATGCCCGGACGAAATTCTCCATTTTGCATGCCTTCCTCTAAAACACGAATCGTTTTTCTGGCGGCTGATTGTACGATTTTGTACGCTTCTGTTTTTTGAAAGTTGCGATGACCTTTGAGAATCAGCATGACGATATTGGCGTAGTCCGGATTTTCGGCATACAACCCCAGATGGCTGTGTACCAAAAATCGTAATTTGTTGGCGGCACCCGGGATATATTTTAAAATTTCACGGCTTTTTTCCTCGTACTGCAGGGTCGTTTGAGCCGGGATCGAAAAAAGTAATTCCTCCTTGGAAGAGAAGTATTCGTAAATTGTCGCTTCAGAGACCTTTGATTTTTTTGCGATGGCGGAGATGGTGGCTTCGTGAAAACCTTTTTTTGCGAAAATGCTTTCAGCAGCTTTTAATATGGCAGCCCATTTAGCCGGATTTTTGCGCGTTTTGTGGTTTTTTGAGGAATTATTATGGGTGCTTCCAGCCATAAGATTAAAATCCCGGGCCAGTGGTGAGCGTGGTAATCGCACAAAAACAAGACATTTTTTTATCTTTATATTAATACTGTAAATATGTTGTCAAGCTGTTTTTTATATAATGACTCTGAAATTATATTATAATTTAGACTGTTGCTATGGAAATTATAAAAAAAATATTGACTGGTTATATCAATTTGGGTACCTTCCATTTTCAGGGCCAAATGTTCAGCGAAACCACTTCCCGTGTTGTTGAAGATATGGTGGCTCTGTTGTAAGAATACCGTGTGGCTGACATTCATATCGGTGACGGCACGGTGTTAAGTAATCCCAAAACCAGCGAGAATCAGGAGCATGCGTTTAAAATCATTGGATATGGTGTCCTGCAAAGGTGCTATGGGGTAGAGCTGGTGAATATCTGGAAGCGTCCCTTCAAAACGGTCGATCTGGGAGAAGGGGCGGTCCTTAAATTTAATGCCGATATTTTGGAATCGGATTTTGTCGTGGATTTGCTTAGGCAAAATCATACAACCCGTATTGTATAAGAAGAAAACGATTCCAAAACTTCCAGCTGCTTTTTCAAACGCTATTAAGGATGGCCGGAGTTTGATGAGAAATTATTTCGTATAAGCTAATTCTTGAGAGGGGGGCCAACACATGTTTTTTGAGTTTTCAGAAAAAGCAACGGATTTGCAGGACAGGCTCAAGGCTTTTATGGATAAATATATTTATCCCAATGAAGCGGAGTTTCTGCACCAGCTCAATGAGGGCGTTCGTTGGAAAGTGATCCCGCTTCTGGAAGAACTCAAAGAAAAAGCCAGGGCTGAGGGGTTGTGGAATCTATTTTTGCCGGAGAGTGAGTATGGTGCCGGATTGACCAATTATGAATACGCGCCCCTGTGTGAAATCATGGGGCGTGTGTATTGGGCGTCAGAAGTGTTTAATTGCTCGGCGCCGGATACCGGCAACATGGAAGTACTGATGCGATATGGCACCGAAGCGCAAAAAGACCGATGGCTGAAACCGCTGTTGGAGGCTGAAATCCGATCGGCTTTTTGCATGACGGAGCCCGCCGTGGCTTCCTCAGATGCCCGCAATATCGAAGCCAGTATTGTCCGTGACGGCGATCACTATGTGATCAACGGCCGCAAATGGTGGATATCGGGTGCCGGGGATCCGCGCTGCGAAATTTACATATTCATGGGCAAAACCGATCCAAAAGCGCACCCCTATCGGCAGCAGTCCATGATTCTTGTCCCCCGCGATACCCCGGGGGTGGAAGTCAAGCGCATGCTGCCGGTTTTCGGATATGAC
>JASFIV010000293.1:0-5522 GCA_050122475.1 Desulfobacterales bacterium
ACAATATCGGGCCAGATAGGCAGGCCCGTCGGCGTTAACGGCATACGCCCGATCCGGTTCATCTTCAGCCCGGTCTACATTCGTATATGCGGCGGCGTTCATCACTACAGCTGTTGACAGGCTGGCTAATACCTGCTTGATGCGGTTTTCATCCGTAATATCGAATTGTTGATGATCAAACGGGTGCACGTCAAAATCAGTGCTTTTAGCCTGGCGAACCAGTTCGCGACCCAGCTGTCCGTTTGCGCCCGTTATGATGATGTTCATGGTGTATTGAGCGGGTTATAAAGTTTTTCGGTCGGAATCTCACCCAAAACCGGCAAAGCGGCATCCTTTTCCGAAACAATCGGATGCGGTATGGGCCAATCAATTGCAAGGGCCGGATCCGACCACAGAATTCCGCCTTCATCATCCGGGTCATAAAAATCCGAACATTTATAAAAAACATGGGCGCCCTCGCTGAGCACACAAAATCCATGGGCACATCCTGGTGGAATATACACCTGCCGTTTATTATACTCCGAGAGATGGACACTCACCCAGCGGCCGAAGGTGGGAGAGGCGCGGCGGATATCCACCGCCACATCAAATATTTCGCCACCGATCACCCGAACCAGTTTTGCCTGGGGACGGGTAACCTGAAAATGCAGTCCTCTGAGGGCGTCTTTGATCGAGTAAGACAAATTGTCCTGCACAAAGACATCGGAAAGTCCGACGGATTCAAAGCGACCACCATGGTAGGTTTCCAGAAAATAACCGCGATTATCCTTAAACACTTGGGGTTCAATAATGTGAACATCCTGAATTTCGGTTGATATGAGGTGCATAGCAACTCCGCTGGATTCAAAGCCGGTCAACACATTATGGGGGGTTACCTTATGTCGATATGTTCATGTTACGCCATTTTCGGTGCGCACGCAATACCTGTGTAAGTCAGCGCCTACGGGTAAATCATTTAGAAGTTCTGGCTTTTATCGATATTCTCCATCAGATCCAGAATGCGTCGTCGCGCTTTCATATCTTGCAGCCATTCGGGGGGTATGGCGTCCAGGCCCAGATAGGCACCCAGCGCCATTCCCACGAGCAAGCCGCGGCCGGCAGAGTCACCGCCTGCCATTCCGTTTTCAATCAAAGCGGTCTTTAAATCGGTTTCATATTTAGCGATCAGATGGATGACGCCCGGAAAGGCCGCCGGGATTTCACACATCTGGCCAAAATCCGAGATTGCCTGACGGCTGTCTTGCGCCACACTGCCCAGCCCCATTTGAATCCATTCACGAAAGGATTCCGAATGTTGAACCTCTTTGTGGGTCTGCTCAATGGCTGCTGTCGGAGAAGCGCCGGCCAGAATCTGATAGGTGATGGTGGCAAAAAAAGCAGCGCTTTCAATCACCGCTTCATGATTATGGGTAAAAGCCGTTTGAGCCTTGGCACTGGCGATTAGGGCCGGCAGGTCATTGCGATACGCATAAACCAGCGCGGCAATGCGGGATGCGCCGGCAAGATCATCAGAACCGGATCCGGATTGAGAAGGTGATTTTCCGGATGCCAGGTTTTCGAGAGTTCCTTTGGTTGCCCCGTCGACATAACCGTCATAGGTCGCAAACAGCTTTTGCCAGCGGTTTGAAAAATCGGACAAATCAAACCGATGACACTCAGAAACGGATTCCAGTAAAATCAAAGATTGATCGCCGTAATGGGTGAATTCTCCAAGGTCCTTGGTCGGATGGTAAGTTGGACGCTCGGGTTTTATAAAACGCTCGACCCGACCGAATTTTTTGTCAATCACACTGGTATTATATATCCAATGGACACCCAGTGCTAATGAATCGGCGGCAAAAGATGCCAGAACCATTGCTTTTGGCTTATCATGCATGGCGATCCTCCTTTGATCCGGATGAATGCTAAACAGATGGGAATGAAACCGGTTTGTCAGACTATAAGTGATATTGTCGGCTTTGGGGTTTTCCAGCCGTATCAGGACATGTTGTATTTTTCGGCAAGTTGCTGCAATTTTGATATATATTGCTTATGATAAATCAGACCCATTTGGCCCTCAAAATCATTTAATAAAAATTCAATGTGAGGTCGGATATCAATACCCGCTGAGTTAGATTTTTCGTCATTGGCCTTATCAAGGATAAGCACCGAATAATAGGTTGTTAGAATTCGGATCTTTGAATCCCTGCGTAGCAGATAACTTCTGCCGCCCAGCGTGTTCAGGAAAAATCCGGAATAGGCATACAATGTCTGCAATGATGGCTGGCCGGTTACGCTGATATCACCGGCTTCATAGGTGGCCCAGCGGTAAAACGTCTGCATGGCCGACTCAAGGATTTCACCCTCATTCTGCAGGACATCGCGTACGAGGTTCACCCGTTTTTTTCCTAAAACTCGAAAGAAATGCGCCATATTGCGATATAAATTGTAGAGTGAAACAGTCTCATCGGTAATGCTGGGCAGGGTTGCGGACATTTTTTTCAATACCACCTGGAACTGCCCATAGGTACCGTCTTTTAAGGCATAGGCCTGTACATAGTCCTGTTCGTCAAGATAGGTAAAAAAGGCTTTAATTTGCTGTTCGATGTCCTCGAAATCAAGGGATTCTTCTTCTTTAACTGCGGCTGACTCAGACCCAAAGACCTCTTTGAGTTTTCCCTCCGGAATGGTTTCCCCCTTTATAGAGGCCATTTCTTCTTCTAGCCCCGTGACTTTTTCCATCAATTCCTTAGTTCTTTTTTCCCATGCCACCCGTTCGTGCCGTTTGGCGGTTTCAATGCTTTCCTTGTGCCAGCTGCTGAACAGATTATAACCGAAATATGCGGCGATTCCGATAATGGCGACAACGAGGCCTACTTTGATGGCTTTGTCCATTATGAATTTAATCCCTTTGAGTGTAAAATGTCCGTATATGACACCAGGTGCCCCCGGCAGGGATCGAACCTGCGGCACATGGATTAGGAATCCATTGCTCTATCCACTGAGCTACGGGGGCTTAATCAATAATTTCGGTTGCTTAATTTATCCGCTATTTCTTGATTTTGGTCGCCTGTGCCCGAAACTGTAACCATTTTTGATTTGAGGTAGGATTCCTGTTGCTGTGCGGCAAGTTTTAAATCTTCTTCATTAACGATATTGTAGCGGTCAAAAACCGACCTTGTTTTAAATCCTGCAATCATCATTGCCACTCGTTCAGAGATTGCCGATCTAACCATATTTCTAACCGCAGTCCGCCTCAAATCATGAAAACGTCTTAAACCAATTTTAGCCTGTTTGCAAGCGTTCTTCCATGCCTTATCAAATCTCTTACCTGGCAACTTGCCGTCTGAAATCTCACCTTCTCTTTTTTTAAGCAGACGTTTGGCATCGACTTCTTTTTTGCTTTTGGTGGATTCACGAAAAGGTTTGCCGTTTCTCTAATACTTGATCCAGTAAATATTACCTCGTTTGTAAATATGTCCCATAAGCTCCCTCAACTTTCTTCTTTGGTTTATTCCACCGACAGGGTATCAGGGTCCTATCTTTTTAAAGCCTGGATATCTTGGAAATGTTACCTCTGTTTATGGGTAGTTGCCCAAAAACTATATGAAGGCGTAACCTTGCCAGCATATTTAATCATGGGTTCAGGTGAGGTGCGCAAAACCCATAGATGGCCTAACTTAGTATCAATTATCAATATGGATTTGTCATCCAAGGATTGTGCCTGGAACCTGCCTTCTGAACTGCTTTTTATTGAAAGATTAAATTCCTCTAACATCTGTTTATCTTTTTGACTCCACTTGTCCTTTGCTTCCGATACAACTGCCACTCCTAAACTGCTGCAAACGACCAGAGAAATAATAATAAATAATAAAAATCTCTTTTTCATAATCTTACCTCCTTTTCGGCTGCGCTGGCATATCCGGTGGTGTGTTTTATTATTTTTGTCGATCCTATCCTCGATTTTGGTCCTTTTTTCATTTCTGAATAATAGCCTCTCTTGCGGATTCAAATATTTCAGTCGCCCGATCAAGTGTGATTTGGTTTCGATCCACCATAACACATAAGCCGATTCTTAACGCATGCAGAGCCTGAACTTCCATGTCATTGGGATTTTTCTCAATAAGCGCTTCCCATTCTTTCCAGCTCTTTTCATCATGACAATAGTTCTCAGGTTCGGCAAATGAAACGCTATGTACCGCCAATAATAAACCCGATAGAAGCAACAAGGCTTTAATTATTGATGCCATAGATTCTGAAAGCCTCATTTTTTAAGTTTCTTCGCTTCTTTTTCCAGCAGCTTAATAATAAGGTCTTTTACGCTAATTCCCTGAAGTGCGGCCACTGCTTTAACTTTCCGCCATAGTTTGTCGTCAATGCCCTTCAGTATGTAGTCTGCCATCTATTATTTCCCCTTTTTAGTATGTTATATATATTATAAATATAATAATTACATGTAGGTTGTCAAGTCGATTTCAGTTTATAATTATTGATTTTTTATACTACCTTAGGTACCATTGTATCCATAACGATCTGAGAATTAAAAAACAAGACTAAGCATCTGTGGGGTACAGAATGCAAAACGTCTTATACAATGAGCCAAGTCGCCTCTAATGGTGATTTGGCTTTTTTGTTTGTTAAACAGGGAGATTAAATGGAAACGGGAATATATATTATAATAATAATGGCGTTTGCCAATATGTTTGGTGTTATTGGCACTTGGATAACTGATAGTAGGGGGAAGAATTTTGCGTTGGGGTATGCCGCAGGATTTATCCTCGGGCCGATTGGCCTTTTAGTGCTTAAACGCTTGTTCCCCCAAAAAAGAGATTAGCACCCGCAAGGGGATACAGTATGCAGCGTGTCTTAATTGTATAGTCAAGTTGCCTTTGGTGGTGGCTTGGCTTTTTTATTTGGAGGAAGATTGCTTTTAGTTTTCGTAAAGGATTCGTGAATGAAGATAATTAAGTACTTATTGGTATCATTGGGTGCTATTATAATTCTTGCTTTCGTAGTTGGTGGTTTCTTTTTTTGGAAATATTACAAAAGCGAACAGAAAAACAGTATTATCAGCCTTGTTAAAAACGCATCGAGTACTGAACTTCGTATAGCAGGATTTATAAGATCAGGATTGTGGGAGAAGAGGAAGGATAAATTTAATCAAGTGGAGAAAAAGATTGAAAGCAATGATACTATTCCGAAACCATTTACAGTAGAGACTAATGCAACAATAGTTTTTGATGAAGATAAAATAGAAGGCAAAGCAATAGGCCCGTTAATTTGGGATGCATGGAAGTTTGAAAAAAATAAATGGTTAGTCGGATTCTCAGATTGAGAGGTGGGGTATTTGTACTGAGAACCCTTTTAAAGCCCCCAACCTAAAAACCAGCAATAGACAAACTTTAAATGAGTGGTATAAAAAAACGAAAAGAGTCGATTATTAAAATAGGGCCGACAGATAAGCCATATGCAAAATTAATCTTCACCGAAAAGCGTTTTGGCTTAAACGATAGACGGATATTACACACCTACATCGCAGATGA
>JASFIV010000294.1:0-5493 GCA_050122475.1 Desulfobacterales bacterium
GATTTTCTTCGATCCCGGTGTACTTTTCTTCCAATTCTGAGGTATCCAGTATGCCAGTGACGCTATTTTCAAGCATCGCCAGGTCTCCGGATAATTGTGCCGCTTTGGGTATGATATCTGCCAGATCCGGTGTTGGCTCAGCCACTTCTTGTTTGGTTTCGGAGGTTTGATCACCATTGGGTGGATCTTGGGCCAGCACGTGGCTTGATAACAGAAACGCGGCTATCGGCAAAACAAGCCTAATAATTTTCTTTATAGGATGTCTCATAAACGAACTCCGATCAGGTTAAACATGCAATATACAAATTACTCGCCGACTCCCTTCACGGAGTATCACGAATTGTATGAATAGCATCACAAAACCGAAAGAACATGAAGGGGGCGTAGCAAGGCTGCTGCCGTAACATCCTTTTGTGATCAACGGGGCACATTATCTGCCGGGGACTTGACCCGAAAAAAGATGCAGTAAAGAGCCGGCACATAGTTGAGCGTAAACATGCTGCCGATGCCCAGGCCGAAGAACATGACAGATGCCATGCCGTAGAAAAGCGGATCACGGTTGATGATCAGCGGCGAGAATCCCAGCATGGTCGTTGAAACCGAAAGCAGGATCGGCCTGAAGCGGCTGACGGCCGAATTGATCACTGCATCGTAGGGCGTCTGTCCGTCGCGCCGATTTTCCTCGATTTTATCAATCATGACGATACCGTTGTTCACAATCGATCCGGCCAGAGCCAACAAACCCAGGATGACCATAAACCCAAAATCAGCCTGCATCACCAGCAGGCCGACCACAGCGCCGACAATCACCAGCGGCATGGTCAGAATAATGATGGCAGCCCTCCGGATGGAGTTAAACTGCCAGACCAGCAAAAACACAATGCCGCCAAAGCAGGGCAGCAGCCACTTGGCCAAGTTCCGCTGGGCTCGGGCGGCATCCTCAAGCTCACCGCCGAGCTCCCAAAAATGGTATTTTGGAAACTCCATCGCCTCGATTGTCGGCACAAGGGCCGCAAAAATTTCGGACGCCTTCAGCACCTGATTTTTGGCGCTGACGGTGATGGTGCGCTCCTGGTTGTAGCGCATGATACGGTTCAACTCACCGACAGTATAAGCATCAGCAACCTGGTTGAGCGGCACGCTGCCACCGGATGATGTTCGGATGCCGATGGTGGACAGGCTCACTGGGGATTCCCGTTCAGACTCTAAGCCGCGCCCGACGATGGGGATCTGAACATTGCCTTTATGGAAATTGGTGGTCTCCGCGCCGTCAATAAAGAAATCCAGCGCATTGGCCACATCCTCCGATGTCACTCCGGCGCGGCGGGCACGGGCCTGATCGACATCCACCTTGGTTACCATCACCCGGTTGTTCCAATCCTGCTTGATATCGATGGTGCCGGGGATCTTGCGCAATGCGGCCATAACCTGCTCGGCTTGCTCCTGTAACACCTTTATGCCGGGACCGCTGAGCCGGATCTGAAACAGGCCGGTCTCACTGCCGCCCAGCCACATGGCCTTGACCCGGCCGCGCACATTGGGGAAATGATCCGCAATGTATTGGCTCGTGCGCGTGACCAGTTCGGGTACCTCTTTGTTGGTCTCGGTGTTGACGACTAAAAATGCGAGAAACGGATCCGGGTCCAGCGGCGACAGGGATAGGAAAAACCGCGGCCCACCGTTTGCTACATAGGCGATGGTTCCGGTGATTTCCGGGTTTTGTTCTCTATCCTGCAGCCAGGCGCTGAGTTCTCTCACGGTCCGGTCGGTCTCCTCGATGCGCGTTCCGGCTGGGAGGTCGAGATAAATCAAATACTGGTTTCGGTCTCCGGGCGGGAAAAAGGACTGGGGCACAAATGACAATGCATACAGGGCCAGCACAAATATGCCAGCCGTCACCGCCACCACCAGAAATCGAAGGCGCAGAGAGAGCTTCAGGATGCCGCGATAGAAGCGATAGAACCTTCCCTGGTAGGGATCGTGCGCCGGTTGTTTATCAACGACGGCAGGCGGTTTGGTCTTCAAAAACCAGAGGCACATGCTGGTTGAGGAAAACATGGAGAAAAACCACGATCCCAGCAGCAAGATCGTCATCACCGAACCCAGCGATGAGGTGTAATCACCCGTCGAACCGATTTGAAGCAGAATCGGTCCGAAGGCAAAAACTGTCGTCAGCGTACTGGTCAGCAGGGGAACCGCAAGGGAGCCGCCGGTTTTTAAAACAGCCTCCTTGCGCTCCATTCCCGTTTCCAGATTGACTTTGATGTCATCGGATACCACAATGGCGTTATCTACGAACATCCCCAATGCAATAATCATGGTGGCCAGCGACATGCGTTCCATATCAATGCCCAGCGCATACATCATCAACATACCGAAAAGCATCACCAGGGGGATGAATGAGCCCACAATCAATCCGGTTCGCAACCCCAGCAGCAGCATGACCACCACCAGGACGATAGCCACGCTTTCGAGCACATTGACCACCATACCGCTGACGGCCTTCTGAATCAGTTCGGGTTGGTAGGTTGCAAATTCGAGCTTGTAGCCCCAGGGGAGAGCGTCCTCCATTTCCTTGACTTTTTGCTGCAAGCGCTCGCCGAACTCGACCGCATCGACCCCTCTAAGGATAAAGACGCTTAAGACGATGGCCTGATGGCCGTTGTAGTATGCCGGGTTGTGGATCGGCTCCACGTAAGCTTTTCTGATGGTGGCGATATCCCGCAGCGGAATCGAGGACTGGGTGCCGGAAATCGGGATGAGAACCTCTCCGATCTCCTCGATGGAGGTAAAGCGGCCCTGAGTCTCCACGATGATTTCCACATCGTTGAGATTGATTCTGCCGCCGGGCAGGACAATGTTCTGCTCCCGTAAGCTTTTTCCGATATCGGCCGTATCGATTCCCAGCTGCGCAATCCGGGCGCTCGACACCTCGAGATAAATACGCTCATCCTGCACCCCGGTGAGATCGACCTTCTGGATGCCCTTCATCATGTTGAGGCGCTCTCTGATTTGACGGGCGGTTTCATGCATTTCCGCCATGGAAAACCCATCGCTCCAGAGCGCGATGGTGGCCACCGATGTATCGCCGAAGGTATCGTCGACCATCGGCCCCACGGTGCCCTCCGGCAGTTCGGGTTTGACATCCGCCATCCGGTTGCGCAGCAGTTTCCACGTCGCCGGAAGCTGCTCTGAGGGGACTTCATCTTTGATAGTCAAGTGGATCAGGCATTCGCCGACTTTGGAGGTGGAATCCTTAATCTTATCGACTTCGCCCATGCTGCGGATTTTCTCTTCAATGGGCCGTGTAATCAGGCGTTCAACTTGCTCCACTGACATGCCGGGATATTTTGCGTACACCAGCGCTTCGCGAATCGTGATTAAAGGGTCCTCCAGTTTCGGAAGGCGGATAAAGGCCGTCATACCTCCGAAAATGACTAGCAATAGGGTCATGATGACAATTCGTGAATTATTCAGCGCAAATCCGGTGATCCCTTTCATTTTTCGTTTCCTTCCAAAAGCTTGACTTCCATCCCATCAGCTAAAAAGCTGACGCCGGCCACGGCAATAATGTCGCCGGCCTCAAGACCATCCTCTATGATGATTTTTTTATCTGCTGTTCCGCGGGATTGGACCGGCGTTTTTTTAACCGTCGATGTCTGTGGGTCATATACAAAGGCATAGCCTCGATTCGGCTCAGGAGAGGGCAGGAGCGCCTGGATCGGAACCAGGTAGCCGGCCATGGCGTTCTCTTCTTTTATGGTTAGATTGGCTTCGGCGGTCATGCCGGGCTTGACTTTTTCACTCGGATCGATCAGCTCCACTTTGACCGGAAAAGCGTTGGCCTTAACCGCGGCGCCGCCGATGTAGGTAATACGGCCTCTGGCAGTCTCGCCCGGCAGGGTGGGAAAAGACAGCGTTACCGGGTCATCGATGTGTATCAAGTCGATGGCGGTTTCCGGTATGGCCAGCTCGACCTCCATTTTCCCGGTGGCATTGATTTCGAGAATTTTCTGGCCGGCCAGCACCTCCTCATTCGGCTCCACTGCCCGCCAGGCGATGACACCATCGTAAGGAGAGGGCAGTTTTGTTTTGCGCAGATTCCGCCTGGCCAGATCCAGTTTGGCAATCTGAAAATTGACCGCACTCTTAGCGGCCTTGTACTGATACTCTGTGACTTCCACATATCTTTCTGCCCCCGCACCCTGTTCGAAAATCCGCTTCTGGCGCTCGTACTCTGCCTTTGTCTTGGTCACATTGTCTTTAGCCTTAGTAAGATCGGCCTCGGCCGCATCGACATCCAGCTGATAGGGCTCCGGATCAAGAACAGCAAGCACTTCCCCTTTTTTGACACGATCACCGATGTCGACCTCCACAGACTCCACCTGCCCGCCGACCTCAAAACTGAGGCCGGAGGAATCCACCGCCGCGACAAGCCCGGAAAATTTTCGTGTCTTCTCGGCAGGTTGTTCACTGACGGTGATGGTCTTGATGGCCCGGACCACTTCGACAATTTCAGGTTTTTCTTTGCATGCCGTCATCGCAACCGCTATGCAAAGCAGCCAAGGCATCCGCTTGAACGTCTGTTTTGTCATGCCATACCTCCCGGAAAAAATAGTCGTAAAAATCTTGATTTTGAATGATTAACATAAGAAAGTTTTCCACCTGGGTTCAGGCAAAAGACTGATGACACGTTAGGACGATCAAAAAAAACATGCTTCCAGCCGCAAATTACCTGCATCTGCCCAAGGTGGAAAGGTTCGATTTGCCGATACCCGCGGATTAGCGAGGAACAGCAACATTGCCATAGGAGCTGGCAAATATTTTTCGTACTATAGAGAGGAATTCACGTCAATTATCTTCTGAATCGGTTCACTTGGCACCTCTGTTGATCAAATCCTCAATGGTAAATTTTCCCCCTCCCTTCTGGTTTCTTTACTTAGAGATGCATTGTATCTTTCTGGAGGGCACCTTTTTCATATGTTCAAGAGTGGCTGTAGGTCACACAATCACAAATAAACAAAAATCCAGCCTATCGAAAATTGTATATTTCCGTTCACCAATCCTAAGATTTTCAAGCTGGATTTTGAAATTAGCTAAAAAAAAAGGCATCGAATAAGCGATTCTGATGCCGGTTTCAAAATATCACAATTTTTGTGTGGTTTCTTTCGTTGACGTAAAAAATATTTACCCCTTAAATGATTACCAGTATAGCCACAATCCAAAATTCAGCAGAACTGTGGGTTTGTATAGCAATATAAAATATTGATAAATAACCAAAGCGGTTGAATCTTGCCACCTGTACTATGAAATCAATATTTCATGTTTATTACAAAAGGATAGTGATACATTGGAGATGGTCAAAGTGGAGTGAACCCATCCGATTGCACAAAAAGTAGTTGAGTGTTAAGAGAGGGTCACAGCCTCCCGCAGGGAGGCGAAAGGACCCTGTGATGAAACGAAGACGGTTCACTCAAGATTTTAAAAGATCTG
>JASFIV010000295.1:0-5481 GCA_050122475.1 Desulfobacterales bacterium
TATCTGAAACTGTGATGGCTAAGACTGGTTCATTAAAAATTTATCAAAACCGGCTTAGATCGGCACAGGGGAACTGTTGCCTTGGAAATGTGGAGAATTTTTACTTGACTTTATTCTGGTACTCTCTAACATATCGGTACTTTTTAGTGCCTAAAGATATTTGTGGTTTTTTGGGACATATGTACTTTGGGCAAAGTTGGGATTATCTCAATATACATGTAATTTAAAAAATATGTGATGGTGGCAATTTAACTTAACCCAAAGTCAATGCTTTAGATTACTACAATGCAGTCAACTCTATCGCATTATTGACAACTGTAGCGTTGTAGGGATACAAAAGACCGTGAATATTTGCATCTAAATAGTTTTGTTAACCAGACAAGTATCTCACATTTCCATCTAAGCTGAATTCTTAAGGAAGAGATTATGACCGAGATTGATCTTCCTGACAAACCAGCATTAATAACCGAACTTGAAGCAAATCTCTGGGAATTCTGGTCAACCTTTGGGCGTGGTCATGGAGGCACCCTTCATGACGAAGGCGATGCACTTTGGTTCGAGAACCCCATTCCCATAATTCCTTACAATGGGATCCTTAAGTTTCAAGTGGAAAAGAACATCGACCAGAGAATTGAGAGACTGGTAAATCATTACCAAAAGCGAGGGGTTGCATTCTTTTGGGTGGTTCATCCTACGTCATCTCCTACAGATCTACCCAATCGGTTGCAGAAGCGAGGTTTGCGGGAAGTAGAGCTGATGCCGGGTATGGCGAGAAGTTTGGCGGAATTGCCAGAATCGCCTCCATTGCCGGGAGGTATCGAAGTGCGTGAAATTATCGGTGAAGAAGATTTCGCTGAATTTTCTGATTTCGTATCCTGGCGTTGGGGTGTACCTGAAGAATACATGGGACAATTGCGAGCCACCCTCGCACACTTTCAAATTGGAAAACCTGGCTCTAAATCCCACATGTGGCAGGCTTGGCGTGCAGGACGACCCATTTCAAAAGCAGGAATGTATCTTGCGACCGGATCGGCAGGTATCTATGCTGTTGCCACAAGACCTGAAGCGCGTCGGCTCGGCCTGGCCAGTATTCTAACACTGACCGCTCTTAAAAAAGCACAAAAACTTGAGAAGACCCTTGCCGTGCTGCACTCCACACCAATGGCGGAGAGTCTTTACCAATCGTTTGGCTTTGAAACGATAGCGGAGTTTCGTCTTTTTGCTTCCGAAGAGGTTCACATCTGAGCTATGTCCTACATTCGTTCTTTTAACTTTGAAAAATGTTCAACATCATTGAAGTTTTAGAGCTTGCCCAGCACTTCCCTTGAGATGATAATCTTCTCTATCTCCTTGGTGCCTTCATAAATCTCCAAAACTTTGGCGGCGCGGTAAAAGCGCTCGATATCATAGTCGTTAAAATAGCCGTAGCCGCCGTGTAACTGCAGGGATTCGTCGACTACTTCTACTGCAACATGACAGGCGTACATCTTGGCAATGGCCGTCAGCTTTGTATCCGGTTTGCCCTGATCCAGCAGCCAGGCCGATTTGTAGACCATGTTGCGGGCGGTTTCGACTTTGGTGACCATATCGGCAATTTTAAACTGGGTGCTCTGGAAAGCACCCAACGGGCGTCCAAACTGCTTGCGGCCTTTGACGTGTTTGACGGCCATGTCCAGCGCTCCCTGAGCGAGCCCGACGCCGTGGGCGGCCACATACGCCCGGGAGTGATCGAAAAACTTCATCAGCTGGATAAAGCCGTTGCCTTCCGCGCCGATCAGATTTTCCCGAGGAACGCGGCAATTGCTAAAATAAATCGCAGCCGTATCCGAGGCTCTCAGCCCCATTTTGCCGTGCATGGGTTCGGCTTTATAGCCCTCACGATCGGTTTCCACCAGAATAATGCTGTGCCGGCCGGTTTTGGATTGCGCATTCGGGTCGGTCAGGCAGTAAACCAGCATGTGGGTTCCCACCGTACCGTTGCCGATCATCACCTTGCTGCCGTTAATGACGTAGTCATCTCTGTCTTTGACCGCCGATGTGGTGGCCGCAGCCGTGTCGCTGCCGGCATCGGGCTCGGTGATGGCAAACCCTAAAATGCCGTCCGCATTGAAAAGGGGAGGGAGATATTTCTTTTTTTGTGCTTCGGTGCCGAACAGCAGCAATTCCTCAGCACCGAATGATACCGAGCACAGCTCCTGGGCGATGCCCGGATCGACTTTCCAGAATTCTTCAAGCACAAGGGCCTGTTCGAAAAAACCAAGACCGGGCCCGCCGTATTCTTCAGGAATGAACAAGCCAATCAGATCCAATTCACGTGCTTTTTTGAGAATCTCGGCCGGAAAGGTTTCGTTGATGTCATGCTCAAGGGCAACTGCTGGAAATTCACCCACGGCAAATTCACGCGCGGCTTTTTGGATATACTGTTGTTCTTTGGTCAGATCAAAGTCCATGGTTCGGTCCTCTCCTGGAATCTTATGTAAATTTGTGTTGATTCGGGCTTAAAGAAATATACACGGCTCTCTTAACCGGAATGATGGAATATTGGAATAATGGGTTTCAGAACATCAAATTCCGATTTTGAGCCCAGCATTCCATTATTCCAATATTCCAACCAGTATTCCCTACTGTGCCCAAGTTTGACATAAATGCTGTGACAATCCCATTGGTTTCAAAGCGGGATGTTTCCATGCCGCTTGTTGGGTTCGGGTCGTTGTTTGTTGCGCAGCATTCTAAGGGCCTTGATCAACTGGGGTCGTGTCTCCTTGGGCTTGATGACACTATGTACCAGCATATTGGATGCGGCATGATAGGGATTTGAATATTTATAATCATATTCATCTATTCTTTGCTGCCTGAGCTCATCCGGATTTTCGGCGGCCTGAATTTCTTTGCGAAAGATTAAATTTACAGCAGCCGCTGTATCGAGAACCACCAGTTGAGCAATCGGCCAGGCCAGCATCAGATCCACCCCCATGCCGACACAGCACATGCCCATGACAGCGCCGCCGTACTCTTTGCGCAATGCCAGTGTGATTTTGGGTACCGTGGCCTCCGAGTAGGCATAGAGCATTTTGGCGCCGTGCCGGATAATGCCGGCGTGCTCCTGTGTCACACCCGGAAAATAACCGGGAACATCGACGAAATTGATCAAGGGGATGTTGAAGGCATCACAGAACCGGATGAAACGCGCGGCTTTGTCGGAGGCGTCGACATCCAGGCAGCCGGCTTTGATACGCGGCTGGTTGGCGACGATGCCGATTGTATGACCATCCATGCGCCCAAAGCCAACGATAATATTCAGGGCATAACGCCGCAGGACTTCAAAAAAACTGCCTTGATCCACCACCCGCTCAATGACCTCATGCATGTCGTAGGATTTTTTAAAGTCAGCCGGCACGATTTCTTTCAGCTTTTTATCGGTGCGCTCGGGATCGTCGTCGGTTTTTAGCACCGGTGGGCTTTCGCTGTTATTGGACGGTAGATAACTGAGGAGTTTTTTAATGACGCCAATGCATTCTTCATCGCTGTCGGCCACAAAGTGGGCGGTGCCGGTTATCTCACTATGAACCTTGGCTCCACCCAGCTCCTCCAAGCTGATGTCTTCACCGGTGACGGCTTTGATGATTCCCGGACCGGTGATAACCATATGGCTTTTGCCTTTGACCATGACGATAAAATCCGTTAACGCCGGCGAATAGACCGCCACGCCTGCAGAGGAGCCCATCATGCCGGTAATCTGGGGGATAAGGCCCGAGGCAGTTGTATTGCGGTAGAACATGCCGGCAACCCCTTTGGATGCGAAAAACCCTTCGTGCAGGCGACCGCCTCCGGAATCATTTAACGCCACCAGGGGTGCTTTGACCTTGATGGCTTCATCCATGATGTGGCAGATTTTTTGACCGTGAATCGTACCCACCGATCCACCCAGAACCGTGACATCCTGGGCATAGGCAAACACCAGCCGACCGTCGATATTTCCGTAACCGGTCACCACTCCATCACCGGGCACCTTCTTTTCCTGCATACCGAAGTCCATGGATTGACTCTCGGCCAGTTTGTTGACCTCCACAAAGCTACCCGGGTCGAACAGCAAATCCATACGTTCTCTGGCTGTTAATTTTCCTCTCTCATGGTGACGGTCAATCGATTTTTGGCCACCACCCAACTCAGCCCTTTGCTCAAGGGATGCCAACCGCTCCAATTCACTTTGGTGTGTTTTGTCCATGTTTATATCTTTCTATAAATTCAAATAGTTATAAGATAAAATTATAATTTAGTTTAAGAAATCTATAAAAAAATCAACATTTTCTAAAATAGTGTAATGAACTTTATTTACAAATTAAAAGGAACATTATAAAATGAATAACATTTAGTATAAGGAGGATTATGATTATGAAACTAACAAAAATGTTTGATTATTATCTAAATCAGTATGTTATTGACGAAAGAATAACAGGTATTAGCACAGCAAAAAGCAACATAGAAAACTTAGAACGATTTTTCAAGAATAAACAAATTGAAAAGCTCACAGCAGACGATATTGACGATTATAAGACATTTAGACGCAGACGAAGCATTAAAAACGCTACTATACGCAGAGAACTTGCTGTATTAAAAATCTGTCTCAAACTCGCAGTTCAAAAGAAACATATCACTGAAAAGTTTCTTGATAATTTAGAAATTAAACTGCCGAAAGTTGAACCGAGAAAAGTTTATCCAAGTCAAGATGAAATTCTATTGCTGTTAAAATCGTTGCCTGTATATTATAGAAGATTATTTTTTGCCAGTTGGCGCTTAGGACTTCGCCCACGTTCTGAAATGAGAAAGTTAAAATTTAAACACATTAATTTTGAAAAAGGCCTGCTCGAAATTCAACATAATAATGGCGATTTCAGAATTAAAAATAAAAGATCATTCTCACCGATATTAGATGATAGTATGATCATATTTTTTAGAAATCTTGAACGAGAAGCGAAAAGAATCTTTGGCGATAACATCTTAAATCAGTATGTGTTCAGAAGTCGTAAAAACACAAAGATTAATAAATGGGCTGTGTATAAATCATTTAGAAACGCTCAGATTAAAAACAACATGACAGACGATAATAATAAATGGCTATATCGCCCGCATGATTTTAGAAAAGCTGCTGCTAAATACTTGTTACATGACAAACGAATACCGCAGAAATACATCTGCCGATATTTTACAAATCATATTGATGAAGATACATTTACAAAGTATTATGACATTGAAGACAGTTCAGATTTTGAGCATGCAGTGTCTTTAATGAGATCGTAGAAACAAGAAAGAGCATCTAAATTAAATTAGATGCTTTTTTTTATGCGTGATTTTAAAATCGTTGGACAGGGATGATTTAGGTTTAAGATTTACTTGACTTGACGACCACCAACCGTGATATCTGTACTTTTAAGCAAGTTTGGATATTCTCAATATAGTGCGCCACGAGCGCACTTTGTATAA
>JASFIV010000296.1:0-5432 GCA_050122475.1 Desulfobacterales bacterium
CATAAGGCACGTGCAAGGTCAGCGTCGTGGGCAACAAAGGCGCGACGCGTTCGGTCACGCTCAGGATCGTATCGACGGCCCTATTCTGTTGCCGTGGATCCCGGCTGCTGATGGATATATCGGTGGGCAGATGAACATTATAGGTGAGATTGAAGTCCGCTGCCAGGCCGGCGAGCTCGGTGATGACATGTTTGGAGGGCAGGGCATCGGTATGATTGCTTTCAAACAGCAACAGCTCGATGTTTTCCAAATAGGGCCCCAGCATTTTGATGTTGGGCACGTAATCATCCGGGTAGATGAACGAGGTCGTTCCGATGCTGAACGGAAAAACGCCCTTATACGATTTGCTTAATGCAGGATACATATGGATTTATAGTGGTTGTCAAAAAAGCGTTTCGATTGCACAGCGCTTTTTTGCTACAACACTTATGCCGCGAAAGTTTATTGTTGATTCACAAAGCGGCTCCGAGCGACATCATCAAAAATAGGCCTGCTTCAATAATTTCCACCATTGCGCCCAGCATATCGCCGGTAATGCTGCCCAGCCGCCTTTTATAGAACCCTAAAATCAAACAAACCAGCATCACAAAGGAAAAGTTGAGCCATATCGCTTTCAAACCCAAACTGAAAGAGAGGCCGAGGGGCAGGGCCAGGCCCCAGAAATGCTGTAGGGCTAATTTTTGACCAAAAAAAGGTTTGCCCGTACCGTCCGACCGTCCGTATGGCAAATACCGCATACCCAGTAAAATGGCAGATCGGGCGTAGGCCGGAACGGCAATCAAGATAATCGCGCGCTGGTCATTCAGGCCGGCAATGCCGCCCCATTTCAGGGACAGCCCGAATAATATCGCCACCAGCCCCATGGTTCCGATGCGGCTGTCTTTCATGATTTCAAGGGCTTTGTCCCGGGAACGCGGCCCCAGCAGGCCGTCGGCGGTATCTCCCAGGCCATCTATGTGAAAGGCTGCAGTCAAAACGGCCAGCAACATTACATCCAATAGGGCGGCCACCGGTGGTGCCCAGAACCGTATGATGACCGAGTCGAAAAGAGCCACCACCAGGCCCAGCAGAATGCCGACCAGCGGGAAATAAGGCACCATCTTCGGAGGATCATAGGCGCGGGCCTTGCCCAGTGGCAGGATGGTGATGAATTGCAAAGCCGATATCAAATTTCGCATAAGTTCAGAGGCTCCCGGCTCCGCTTTAGCAAGCTTCGCCGCGGCAAGCAGGGTTCAGGGTTCCAAGGTTCACGGGTTTAGCATCCCGCATTCTTCTAAGTTGCCAGTCGTCAGCAGCCAGCAGCCAAAACTTAAATATGAACGGGCAATGAAATGGTAGAGCGCCTATATATATCTCGTGGTTAACCCTTGACGACGACCGGAATGCCGGCTACCATCCAGACGACTTTGCCGGCGGTTTTGGCCACAGCCTGGTTGACACGCCCGATGATATCTCTGTATTGACGGGCGAGTTTGTTTTCCGGCACAATACCGGCTCCGACCTCATTGGAAACGACAACAAGCGGGCACGAGGCTGTTTTGAGCGCATCGACAAGCTGGGAGACGATCTCTTCCCATTTTGTTTCATCAGCCGTTTTCATCAAAAGATTGCTGACCCACAACGTCAGGCAATCGATGAGCATTACATCGGCATTGGGGCCGTGCTCCGATATGACCTCCGGCAGATAGAGCGGCTCTTCGATGGTCATCCAGTATTGACCGCGTTCCTTTTGGTGTCGCGCAACCCGCTGCGCCATTTCCTCATCCTGTGGCAGACAGGTGGCAACAAACATTTTTTTGTCTCCATTTATGTTTTCGGCCGTTTGCAAAGCATAGGTACTTTTGCCGCTTCTGCAACCGCCGATCACAAAGGTCAACTCGTTCACGTTCTTAATCTCATTTCAAATTAATAGATTGTATATCCATAAAATTCCACTGGAATGATGGAATGGTGGAATGCTGGAATATTGTTTGTTCGTCTGAAAATCTTTTATGCCAAAATTACATCATTCCAACGTTCCAGTATTCCAATATTCCAGTTGCTTTGTACCATTGAACTTCAAAATGTGATCTCTATTCCTTGTTTGAGGTCAGCTTGATTATCCGATCGACATCGATGTGCTTTTGAAAATGATCGGCGAGCAGATCATATTGCCGGTTGCGGGCTTCGATTCCCCCGATTTTGGAAACACCGATACCGTCTAAGCCGATATGGTTGAGCCATGATTTTAAAATGGCTGGGTTGTCAAACAGTCCGTGAATATAGGTGCCCATCATTTTAGAATCCGCCGATACACACCCATCTTCATCCCGGCAGGGATGATGGTCGCGATGTGTAATCTCAAACAGCGGGTTTTCGCCCTTGCGGGTGGTCTGCCCCATATGAATTTCGTATCCAGTGCCCGGCTGTCCGTTCCAGGAGAATTGCGTCAAGGTGGTTGTCTTGGGTGCCTGTAAAACCGTTTCGACGGGCAGCAAATCCAATCCGTCGCTGATGCCGGGTTGGCCCTCCAATCCTTGCGGATCATCGACGGTCTTTCCCATCATCTGATAACCACCACAAATCCCCAGGACATGACCGCCGGATTCAACATAATCGGAAAGTGCTTGAATCCAGCCGGAAGTATGGATCCAGTTTAGATCAAAGCGGGTGTTTTTCGAGCCGGGCAGGATAACAGCCTTAAATTCAGTGAGTGACTGAACTTTTTCGAGGAAATATACATCCAGCTGATTTAATGCCAGCAATGGATTAAAATCATTAAAATTGGAAATATGCGGTACACGGATGACCGCCACCGCCGGATTTTGACTGTTTTTGATGTCTATTTTTTTGGGGTTTTCAATCACTACCGAATCTTCGGGCTCAATCTGAATATGACTGTACCAGGGTAAAACCCCAAAAACCGGCTTTCCCGTTTTTTTCTCGATCCAGCGAACACCGTCTTTAAAAAGTTCGATATCACCCCGAAAACGGTTGATGATGAATCCGGCAATTCGGGCACGCTGGTTTGGCTCAAGGCATTCCAGTGTGCCGATGATCTGGGCAAAGACACCGCCGCGATCAATGTCGGCCACCAGCAAAACCGGCGCATCTGCAAAGGCGGCCGTGCGCAAATTAACAAAATCCCGGGTCATCAGGTTCACTTCAGCACAGGAGCCGGCGCCTTCCAGAATAATCAGTTCATATTCCTGACGCAACCGAACGAGCGCATCGCAGGCGTTTTTGAAAAGCCACTCATGGTCGGCATTATCGCCCCCCGGCCTGCCGGCTTCAGTTACCGATCCCAGCAGCACGACCTGGGACCCGATTTCAGCAGTGGGTTTAAGCAACACCGGATTCATATCGACATGGGGCGAGATTTTAGCGGCTTCAGCCTGAACGATCTGGGCACGACCCATTTCCAGTCCTTCGGGTGTCACACCGGAGTTGTTGGACATATTCTGGGCTTTAAACGGTGCCACCCGAACCCCACGATTTGCAAACACACGACACAGTGCTGTTGTTATGATACTTTTGCCAACATCGGATCCGGTTCCAAATACTGCGACACAGGGTGCGTTTATCTGATGTCTATTTCTTGATGCCAAGGCTTGTTTGAACTCCATTATTCTAACCGAGTTTAGGAGTTGGGATTCTATTCTAATCGGAAACGAACGGGTACTCTGACCCACATTTTTTTCTTGATGCCGCCTTCGGTTCCCGGCTCAAACAGCCATTTTCTGACAGACGCCAGGGCTGTGTGATCTAAAATGGTGTAACCGCTGGATTCGACCACCATTAGATCATCTACCCGGCCGTTTTCATCCACCAGCACTTTTAGCATGACGATGCCTTCATATCCCAACCGGCGGGCTTTTCGCGGATATGAGGGTGCCGGATTTTGCCTGTACAAGGGTTTGGCCATGATGAGGGCGGTTGCGGATGCGCTATTGTCTTTTTGCCTGCTCGTTAGGGCAGCGGCAGAAGTCATTGATTGCTTAAATTCGTCGGCCATACGGTGGGTTTTTTTTATGAAGGTCGTATCTGCCGGAAGCAGGTCGTGTCTGCGTTGATCCGCCGAACTTGCAGGGCTGACAATTCTAGTATGCGCCGCAGGAGAAACATCATCTTTATTGATTGATTCCGCACGGGCTGCATCTGTGGCTTTGACGGTTTTGATTTTACGGGTCAATGCTTTTAGATTTTGCTTCTGCCGGGGCTTTTGGGGTGTTTTGGCCGGAGACTGTTTTTGGACTTGAGCGGTGTTTTCGAGCCGCGCGGCGGCCGAAATGTCGGCGGGCTTTTCTTTGGGCTTTTGCTGAAGATCCGGCTGAAAGCGTTTTTCGGGCGCACTTTTTGCGACCGGGGTCAGTGCGTTGCGTTTCTGCAATTTATCCGCTGACAGTGTAATCGATAAAGACCTGGATGCCGGCGCCGGACTGGGACCCAGCTTCAGCCAGCTAAAGTCAGTGCTCAAAATGATAGCATGCAATGCCAGAGCACATATGATGGCGGGCAGCAGACGTTTCACATCGACTCCTCTAATTCGGCCTGCAGGGATATGCGGCTCAATCCGGCCTGACGGATTTTATCCAGGACTTTATAAATCATCTGGTACGGCAAAGCACGGTCTGCAAAAATCAGCACTCCAGATTCCCGGGGTTCGCCGGCTTTGTCTCGCAGCACCTGGGTGAGATCCGCCAGGGCAACGCGTTCTTTGTTCACATAAATGGTTTCATCCGCTTTGACGGTAATCGACAAAGTCAATTTTTTATCGATTTCAGCTGTGGTCGAAAACGGCAATTCAACCGGCAATCCCCGGTGAACCGCCATAGACAGCATGGCGTAGATAAAAAATACCAATAACAGAAAAACGATATCAATCAAAGGAAGCATTTCGATTCGTGCTTTTTTTTGAACCGGAATTTCGACTTTCATGGTATGCCTCCGTCTAATTCTAGCATTCGGCTTGGGTCAGCTTATCGTACACAATTTCCAGGCTGGTTGCGTATTTTTCGATTTGCACGGCTGCATTTTCAACACGCGAATTAAAATAGTTGTAGGGGAATACCGATAAAATGGCGATTCCCAGACCGGCCGCAGTCGTGATCAGTGCCTGTGCGATACCGATCGTTACTTCCTGCGGATGCTCGATGCCCACTGATCCTAAAGCCTCAAAGGATGAAATAATACCCAGAACCGTTCCGAATATGCCCAGCAGGGGGGCAACGGTGATCATGGTGTCCAAAACACCCATAAAACGTCGCATATGTTTAATTTCATCGGCTGCCGCAGCCTCCATGGCCTTAATCATCGAAAATTCCCTGTGCAGGATGCCGCTGACCAAAATTTTTATCATATAATCTTTGGCATGTACGGTCTTATTCTTGATGGATTCCCAATCTCCCTGACGGGAGAGCTCCAGGACCTCATCGACGAGTGAGGGTTGGCTG
>JASFIV010000297.1:0-5359 GCA_050122475.1 Desulfobacterales bacterium
GATATTCTAGAAAACGTAGCCCAAAAAGAAGGGTGGGAAATAGAATATGTGCCCGTGCCACGGCTGGACCGTTTTGAAATGCTTAAAAACGGCCAGATTGATTTGCTGGGTGCGATGGCATATTCTGAAGGCGGGACCCGCGTAATTGATTATACCTATGAAAGTGCCCTCAGCAACTGGGGCCAAATCTATGTTGATGAACAGTCAGACATTGAATCGATTGTCGATCTCAAAAATAAAAAAGTGGCCGTGCTGCACGGTGACATCTATTTTGATGGTCTCAGAAAACTGGCCGAACAATTTGGCATCCAATGCCGATTTATTGAAGCATATGACTATACGGATGTTCTTGCTTTGGTGGAATTGGGTCGTTGCCAGGCTGGATTGGTGAATCAATTTTTTGGCCATCGGTTCGAAAGAGATTTTAAAATTAAAAAAAGCCCTATTGTTTTAAATCCTCAAAAACTATATTACGCCGCCCCTAAAGCGAAAAACAAATACCTATTAGATGCACTAGATCATCATCTCCGAAAACTGAAAAGCAATAACCTTTCAATTTATTATCAATCCTTGCATAAATGGTTTGGCGACGAAAATCAGTTAAACACCGCCAAATGGTTAAAACGGGCCGTTATCATTTCCATCGTTCTATTTGTTCTTTTTTTATTTACGGCATTATTTTCCAGGACCAAGATTATCTCGAAAACAAAAGCCCTGGTGGCTAAAGATGAACAGCTGGTCAAAGCGGTTGAGTCCCGCAAACAGGCTGAAAGCGCTTATAGCGCAGGTGAACACAAATACCGTCGTCTCTTTCGATATTCCAGTGATGCCATCTTTATTCACGATCTGAAAGGTCGGATTTTAGACGCCAATCAAAAGGCCCAGGAGCAGTTCGGGTACACAAAAGAAGAATTGTCACAGCTTAAGATTTCCGATTTGCATCCACCCGATGTGCTGCCGAAATCCAAGGGGGCTTTTGAGGCTATCATTGCACAAAAACAAATCAGTTTTGAAATTGAGTTTGCCAAAAAAAATGGGGATATCTTTCTGGCCGCCGTATCATCGGGCTTATTTCAAATCGGTAAAGACCAGTTCATTCAGGGTATTGTGCGCGATGTTACCGAAAAAAGGAAGGCGGAAGAAGCCCTGCAGCAACACAATGCGTACATGACAGCGCTGCATGAAACCACACTCGGGTTAATCAAACGATTGAACATCGATGATTTACTTAAAACCATTGTGGATCGTGCCGGCAAACTGGTTGGACCGGCAGATGGCTACATCTATATTCATGATCCCCAAACGGATGAACTCGTACTCAAAGTGGGCACCGGACGGTTCGAGGAGATGCTGGGATTTCGCATGCAGCCCGGCGAAGGGTTATCCGGAAAAGTGTGGCATTCCGGCAAACCGCTAAAGATTGATGACTATCATCGTTGGTCCGGCAGACACCATCATACCCAATTTGATGATATGGGTGTTTCGTTGGCCATACCGTTGAGATCAGGCAATCACACAATTGGGGTCATTGGTCTTTCTTCCCTTAACCCGCAAAAGCAGTTTGGCGATAATGAAATTAGAGTGTTAACCCGCTTTGCCGAGCTGACATCGATCGCTTTAGACAATGCCCACCTGCATGCCAAGCTGCAGCGAGAACTTCAGGAGCGGCACGAGGCGGAGAAAATCTTAAAGAATTCTCGTCAAACCTTTCGCACCGTTTTAGACAGCATAGACGCAACAATTTATGTCGCCGACATGGACACCCATGAAATTATTTTTATGAATAAGTATATGCGGGATAATTTTGGACCCAATCTGGTCAAGCAACGTTGCCACCAGGTCTTCCGTAATGAAAACCACCCCTGTGAGCACTGCACCAACCCAAGACTTCTGGATAAGCAAGGTAATCCAACTGGTGCGATTGTCTGGGAAGGGAAAAATCCCCTCATCAATAAATGGTATATTAACTATGACCGAGCCATCAAATGGACCGATGGCCGCTATGTTCGCCTGCAGGTTGCCACCGATATCACCAAACTTAAAGAGCTGGAAAAAGAGCGTATAAAAGCAGAAACATATCTTCGTCAGGCCCAGAAAATGGAAGCCATCGGAACCTTGGCAGGCGGTATCGCCCATGATTTTAATAATATTCTTTCAGCCATCATGGGGTATACGGAACTGTCCTTGCTGGATATCAGCCCAAAATCCGATGCAAAGTATAATTTAAACGAAATCTACAAGGCCAGCCAGCGGGCCAAAGAGGTCGTTAAGCAGATTCTAACCTTCAGTCGTCAGTCAGAGCAAAATCGAAAGCCGCTGAAGATAAATCCGATTGTCAAAGATTCGATTAAAATGCTCAAAGCATCTTTGCCGTCTACGATTCTGATTCAGCAATATATCGATCCTGCAGCCGGGATCATTGAAGCCGATGCGACCGAGATACATCAGATCATCATGAACCTGGGCACCAATGCTTATCATGCCATGAGTGAAACAGGGGGGCTGCTGGACGTGAAAGTTGAAAATGCTGATTTAAATGCTGAAACTGCCGGTCGACTTGAAATTTCAGCCGGAAATTATTTAACGCTAACCGTCAGTGACACCGGTTGTGGAATGACCCCCGAGGTTATGGACAGGATTTTTGAGCCCTATTTTACGACCAAAGAAAAAGACAAGGGAACCGGAATGGGTCTGGCTGTCGTTCATGGCATTTTGAAAAGCTATGACGGAACTGTTAGCGTAGACAGCCAGCCCGGTAAAGGGACCGTGTTCACTGTTTATATCCCCACAGGCCCCCAAGAGGTTCAAACCAAATTTGAGACCACCCCGATTTTACCGACCGGAAACGAGCGCATCCTATTTGTTGATGACGAACACGCTCTGGCGGAAATCGGGAAAAAATCTCTTGAGCGTCTTGGCTATAGAGTCGAAACCCGCACCAGCAGTATCGAGGCGCTGGAGCTTTTCCAAAAGTCCTCTGATAATTTTGATTTGATTATCACCGATATGACGATGCCCGAAATGACCGGTGACAAATTGGCCGGCGAGGTCATGAAAATCCGCGCTGATATTCCCATCATCATCTGCAGTGGTTTTAGCGATGACACCCTCGTCAATCGTGCCACCCAAATTGGCATAAGCGCTTTTTTAATGAAACCATTAGTCATTCAGGACTTGGCGAATACCATCAGAGAAGTGCTGGGAAAAGCAAATTCCACCGGCATCTTACCCGCTATTAATTAATTGGCCCGTTTCTCATACCACTCCGTTTTGGCAACCATCTTAAATCCCATCGACTCATACAAAGCGCGTGCGGCCGTGTTTTCGCTGTCCACTGTAAGCTCCACGATATCCACACCTCTGGCTTTGAGCGCTTTGAGTCCATTATTCAATATGGCCTTGCCAATTTCTTGCTGGCGATAATCCGGATCCACTCCCAGCATATGAATCTGGCCTTTTTTTTCTGCTCGGCTTTCATTTTCTTCGCTATTGATGATCGTCCAGCAATAGCCAACGGGATGATTTCCCTCATAGGTGAGGATCACGTCCTGCGGTGAACGACTCTGCATGTTCAAGCGGTAGGCAATCTCTTGTTCGGTGTTGGGATTAAAACCCCAGCTGCCGGCAAAACAGCGATTTTGAATTTGCGTCAATAGGTTCGCCTCGCCCGGCTCCAATCGGCGACTGGTGATGGCCTCCTCACGAATGTCGGTCAACCGGATGGTGTTGGTGCCCAGTCGCATTTCAGCAAAATACCGAATATGGGTAAACCGCATTTGATTCAAAAAACTTTTGGCGCCCATATTGGATTCCAGCACGCTGACCTGGGCTGATTGAATACCGGATGCCCTGATGCTCTGAAGGCCCTCGGTCATTAGTTTTGTTGCGATACCCTTGCGGCGGTGTAGCGGATGGACGCAGCCAGCGATCAGCGCGCGCCCGATTTCAAACTCGCGGTTAATGGTCAGACAGCCGACCAGAACGCCGTTCAAATCAGCAATCCATAAATCGGTTTGCGGCTTAAATTTGGGGTGCCCCAGATCGTCTCTCAGGCTGCGGGCGGATGCGAAGCGGCTCGCAGGATCCAGTTGCCCTGACTCGGCATTGAGCGTTACGTATCTGTCAAAATCATCGTCGGAATAGTTGCGAATGATGATATTAGGACCTGACATATTATAGGCGCCTTCTTATTGCCTGAATCTTGCATGAAAATTAACGCAATAAAATGATTTTCATTCATTATACCTTACAGGTATTAATTTTGTTGCAAGGATCAGGGTTTATCTTGCTAAACCTGAAAACAGCTTTAACTTAAATTCTTAGCTTTACATGCTAAAATAACCTTTAAAATCCATAAAGCAATTTGATCTCGAGGCAGCGATAAATAACCACAAAGAACACGAAGGGGCACGAAGATGAGTGCAAAAATTTTTCCTTACATTGCTTTGTGTTCTTCGTGAACTTCGTGGTAAATTTAATATTCTACACCAAAATGTATGTGGTTGTTTATTCATTCAGCGTTGCTACGATTTTATTCATTTACGGAGATTTAACGTGACAGAACCAGCAGATGTTGTCGTCGTATCACCCCACCCGGATGATGCTGAATTCGGGGTTGCCGGAACGGTCGCCCGCTGGACACAGCAAGACAAACAGGTGGTCTATGTGGTGTGCACCAACGGAAACAAGGGAAGTAGTGATCCGGACATGACGCCGGATGCCCTGGTCGAAATCCGGCAAAACGAGCAGCGGGCTGCCGCTGAAATTCTGGGCGTGCGGGAGGTTGTTTTTCTGGGAAATCCGGACCAGGGACTTGAAGATACACCGGAATTCAGGAAACAAATTGTGCGCATGATCCGTCGGTACCAGCCGCATACGGTTGTAACCGCTGACCCATATCGCCGCTATATCTGGCATCGGGACCATCGCATTGCCGGCCAGGTAACCATCGATGCCGTTTTCCCCTATGCCCGCGATCATCTGGCGTACCCGGAGTTGCTCGAAGAGGGCCTGCAGCCGCACAAAGTTAAGCAAATGCTTTTCTGGGCGTCAGAAAATATCAACTATATATCCAACATCACCGATACATTTGATCTTAAGCTGCAGGCGTTGCGGTGTCATAAAAGCCAGGTCAGTTCGATGAAGGTTTCGGATCTCGAGAACTGGTTGCGACAGCGCTGCAGCGATCTGGCAGAAGGTGAGGATTTTGACCTGGCCGAAGCTTTTCACCGCGAAGAAATCAGCTGGTAAAGGCTGGTTTTTATCACGGCTGATCTGTCCAATTTATATTTAAATTAACCGCAGACATACGCAGACATGCGCAGACAGTATTATTGCCTTGGCCGACTTGGCCAAGGCA
>JASFIV010000298.1:0-5344 GCA_050122475.1 Desulfobacterales bacterium
ATCCTGAAGTTTTGGACACGCAGTCTCTGGCAACAGCTGATTACCAAGGCTTGGTTAAACAATCGTTGCGTAACATGTTCCCGGATGTCAGTGGGAGACGCGACAAGCGGATGCTCTACAGTATTGTTAGCTCAGGCGCCTCCTTCCAGCTTAGAAACAAGGTTTTAACCAATCCGGAGATTATCGGACAAACGATACCCATCTGGGTGCCGGCCGATGATGACGTCGATATGCTGATGAAAGGTCATTTTGATCGCGAGGCCGGCGAAGGCGAGCGCCGCTTAAAAGACAAACAACTGGCCTGGATCGATCAACTGGCTGCTGACGGCAAAATTGAAAAGAGATTTAACACCACTTTTTTTACCGCCGGTGATTCGCGCGAACCGGAATTGGCCGGTATCTGGGGAGCAGCAGCCGGGTCCTTTTTTACACTGATCGTAACCCTGCTGCTTTCTTTTCCAATCGGCGTAGCCGCAGCCGTTTATCTGGAAGAATTTGCTCCTAAAAATCGCTGGACCGATTTAATTGAGGTCAACATTAACAATCTAGCGGCGGTGCCGTCGATTGTCTTTGGTCTGCTGGGACTGGCTGTGTTTCTAAACTTTTTCGGTCTGCCGCGATCGGCCCCGGTTGTCGGCGGCCTGGTTCTGACGTTAATGACATTGCCGGTCATTATAATTGCCAGCCGCTCGGCCCTGACAGCGGTGCCGCCGTCTATTCGTGAAGCTGCCCTGGGCGTGGGGGCTTCCAAAATGCAGATGGTTGCCCATCACGTGCTGCCGCTGGCACTGCCCGGTATGCTGACCGGAACCATTATTGGAATGGCGCGGGCTTTAGGTGAAACCGCCCCGTTGCTGATGATCGGGATGGTAGCCTTTATTGTTGATATTCCGGGTGGCTTCACGGATCCCTCAACGGCACTGCCGGTTCAAATTTATCTGTGGGCCGACAGCCCCGAGCGGGCCTTTGTTGAGCGAACGTCGGCTGCGATTATTGTTCTGTTGGCCTTTTTGATCGCCATGAATGCAGCGGCGGTGATTTTACGGAAACGTTATGAAAGACGATGGTAAAAATTTATATCAATTCAAATGGTTATATTGGCCGGGGATCTCGATCAACTAAATCAAATATCAACACGATTCTAACACTTACTTAACATGCAATCATTAGTTTGAAAGTCCTAACAGACGAACTCGTTTTTCATCATTGTCTTTAAAAACATCACAAGAAGGAGGTAATCATCATGAGAAAGTTCGTTACGTTAACAGCCATTGTTTTTTTTGTGGCAGCATTATTTGGGCCGGTTCAGGCCGGTTCCGGAAGGGATTACGTCAGCATTGTGGGCTCATCCACCGTTTATCCGTTTGCAACGGTTGTCGCCGAGCAGTTTGGCAAATCCACTTCCTTTAAGACACCGAAGATTGAATCCACTGGTTCCGGTGGCGGTTTGAAGCTCTTTTGCGCCGGTGTCGGCGTTGAACATCCGGATATCACCAATGCGTCCCGCCGTATTAAACAGTCTGAATTTGACCGTTGCGCTCAAAACGGCGTTAAAGAAATTATTGAGGTCAAAATCGGGTATGACGGTATTGTCATGGCCAATTCCAAAAAAGCGGCCCCGATGAAACTGACGCGTAAGGATATCTTTTTGGCGCTGGCCAAGGACGTTCCGGACCCGGCCGGTGGCGAAAAGCTGGTTCCCAATCCCTACAAAACCTGGAAAGATGTCAATCCCGCTCTGCCGGACAAGGCGATCGAAGTGCTGGGTCCCCCGCCGACCTCAGGTACCCGGGATGCTTTCGTTGAGCTGGCCATGGAAGGCGGCGCCAAGAAGTTTGAGTGGATTGCGGCCATGAAAAAGAAAGACAAAAAAGCCTATAAGGCCGCTGCTCACACCATCCGGGAAGACGGGGCTTACATTGAAGCCGGTGAAAACGACAACCTGATCGTTCAAAAACTGGAAGCCAATCCGAATGCCCTGGGTATTTTTGGTTTCAGCTTTTTGGACCAAAATATGGATAAAATCCAGGGTTCTTATGTCGACGGTGTCCAACCCGAATTTGATGCCATTGCCGATGGCAAATATCCGGTTTCCCGCCCGCTGTTTTTCTACGTGAAAAAGGCGCACGTGGGTGTTATTCCGGGAATCAAGGAATACCTGGCTGAATTTACCAGTGACAAAGCCTGGGGCGCAGAAGGATATCTAAGCGAAAAGGGCTTGATCCCGATGCCGGAGGCAGAACGCGCTAAATACAGCGGCAATGCCCAGTCTTTGACGGCACTAACGTCCCTGAAGTAATTTTGGTTTGTCGAGGTAGACCGGAGAAATTGTTGCCGGTCTACCTTTTCTCTTTCTCTTTAAACTTGCGGCATGGGTCTATTTTGAGTGTAAAACACTTTACACCCTGGCGCTAATCTGTAATATAATTTTTATTCTAAGATCTGTTAATATCATGATTTCACTAAGATCAATGGAAGAGGCCGGTTTCATAGGAAATATGCCAGAAAGTGATACAGAACAGAAAGGCAAGACAACGGAAGGCCGGGTACTGGTCGACCGGGAGAACCGCGAAACTGTCGGTGAAATAACGGTTGACAACCCACGCATGACCTGTCGCGATGTCAATGTCTGGTATGGCGATAAACACGCCATTAAAAATGTTTCGTTGGATGTCGGCCGCAACGAGGTCATTGCCATGATCGGTCCTTCCGGCTGTGGCAAATCAACCTTTATTCGCTGCCTGAATCGGATGAATGACACCATCGATGGCTGCCGTATTACCGGTGAGATTACTTTAGATGATATCAATATTTACGATAAAAATATCGATGTCGTCCCGCTGCGGGCCCAGGTGGGTATGGTCTTTCAAAAACCGAATCCCTTTCCCAAATCCATTTATGAAAATATCGCCTACGGGCCCAGGATCCATGGCCTTTCGTCCAATAAATCCGAACTGGATGAAATTGTTGAGACCTCTTTGATCAAAGCCGGCCTGTGGGAAGAGGTTAAGGACTGGCTCGACCAGCCCGGCACCGGTTTGTCCGGGGGACAGCAGCAACGCCTTTGCATCGCCCGCACGATTGCGGTCAACCCGGAAGTCATTTTGATGGATGAACCCTGTTCAGCGCTGGATCCAATTGCCACCGCCGTTATTGAGGATTTAATCGACGAGCTGCGCGAACAATATACCATTGTAATTGTTACCCACTCTATGCAGCAGGCATCTCGCGTATCACAGCGCACGGCGTATTTTCATCTCGGGGATCTCATTGAAGTGGGTCCCACCGCACAGATTTTTACCAACCCGAGCCACCAGCTAACCGAAGATTACATCACCGGGCGTTTTGGTTAATACCATTGTTATGGGCAATGGTCCTTAACACAGCGTTATCATTTACATCGATTTATTCAAGGAGCTAGCATGTCAAGAGACCATACGGTAAGGTCTTATGATCAGGAGCTGGATTTACTGAAATCTAAGATTTCAGAGATGGGCAAAGTGGCTGAGGTGCAACTATCCAAGGCTATTGAGGCCCTCGTTACCAAAGACAGTAAACTGGCTGTTGATGTCATTTACACTGACTCACAGGTCAACGATCTACAAAATGCGGTGGACCGTTTAACGGTTAACATGCTGGCCATGCGCCAGCCGATGGGAATTGATTTGCGCCATATCATCTCTGCGCTGAAAATAGCGGCCGAATTGGAGCGCATTGCCGATTATGCCGCCAATATCGCTAAAAATGGAATGAATCTGGACCATGTTTATCTGGAGAAACCTGTCCGGCTCATTATTCGAATGGCCGAATTGGCCATTGGGATGCTTAGAGATGTGATCAGTGCTTATTTAGAACCAAATGTCCCCAAGGCAATAGAGGTCTGGCATCGGGATGAGGAGATCAATCAGATTTATGCCGATTTGCTCACGCAGCTGCGGTCATACATGAAGGTCGATTCTGAGAATATTAATACCTATACCAGCCTGATTTTCACCGCCAGATGCTGCGAGCGTATTGGTGATCATATTAAAAATGTGGCTGAAGGCGTGTATTTTATTATCCATGGTGATTCGACCATTGATCATCCCATGGATAAAAAACAACAAGCCGGCTGAGGCGTGATCATATCAACCCTTCATAAATAGTGCATATCCCCGTAACCAGGGGACCTTTAAGCAAAACCCTTATCCACTGTCTCAACCAACTTTTCTTTAATCATTTCTCGAATTTCGCGGATCTTATGCATTTTCTCCGCCTCCGTTCCTTTCACCACCGCCGGATCAGGAAACGGCCAGTTCCATCTTTTGGTAATACCCGCAAATACAGGGCACTTGGCTTCAGTGGCATTGTCGCAAACGGTGATGACATGATCATAAAGCTTGCCGGTTTTAAACAGCTCGAAAACATTTTGAATCCTATTGCCGGAGATATCGATGCCCTCTTCTTGCATGATCTGCACTACCAGTGGATTGATTTGTTCTGCGGGTTCAAGCCCCGCACTTTCCACGTCGTACTGATCGCCGGCGATTTTTTTTAAATATGCTTCTGCCATTTGACTTCTGCCGGAGTTGTGAACGCATATAAACAGGACTCTTGGTTTTTTCATTGTTGATATTCCTTTTTAAGATTAGATGATGAAAATAGCGAGGTATTTAGCTGGCAATGGTAGCTGATACCACAAAATATTAAGAGATTGTTAGGCTGGCATGACGCTTGTGTTAAAATTTAATAAATTTAAAGCTGTTCTATAGCAGTCAGCATCAAGAGGAACGACTTGAGAAGACGGCAATTATACCCATCATCAAAGATTATGGATTGACCATAGCTCACAGGGCTATGCAATAGTGCTATTGGTAAGATGGTTGGTCAGGATAATTTGAATAGACGCCTATCAGATACGGATCTTGCGGTCCTTATGCGGGCGGTTCCAATGTGAACTACCCTTTTTTGTTTTTTCTGCCTGGTGGGTCGTTGAATCATTGATCTGAGTTGTTCTGGGCAGGGCCGCCAGGATATCGTTACAAGTGAAAAAAATATCCACGCCCAGCGGAAACAAAGCGGCTTGAAGCTGCCATTGTTGCCAGAAATTTTTCGGAACACCTGCGGGAGCGAAAGGGGTTGTTGACTTTGTACCGGATTCGCCAAGAATTTTAACATTGGGGTCATTAAATCCCTCAACCTGAATAATCAGAGTTGCAGCAGATTCCGGATGTTCATCCTCTCCGATTTTAAAATCATCCAGAAGCGGCATTTTGGCCGGCTGGGTAATCAAAGCAAAATGCGCCATACAGGGCTCGGTAACAACACTGCATCCGCTATGAAACTGAAACCAGTTGATGGCAGC
>JASFIV010000299.1:0-5339 GCA_050122475.1 Desulfobacterales bacterium
CTCAGCGAGGTCGTACCCAGAGCCTGACGCGTTTGCAGCATCAGCATGTTGGCGCCTTCTTCGTTCATATCGGCGTTGACCAATTCGGCGGCGCCGTCTTTGAGCGTGTTCATCATTTGCTGGGTAAAATCCTGTCGCGAGGTGATGATCGACAGGTTCGTGGCCAGTTTGCTGGCCTCAGAACGCAGGGCCGACACAGCGTCGTCCAGCTTTGCAATGGCCGTGTTAATTTCGGCTTTGTCGGCCGTTCCGCCGGCGCTGAGCCATGCATCTCCGGTAATGGTTTCCAACGAAAGCGTCTCACCGGAATAATCAGCATCAAAGCCGGTCATGGTCAGCTTTGAGTCACCGGTTTCGTCGAACTTGACTTCGTGGGTCACCGACGTACTGTCAAGAAGGTTGATACCTTTGTAGTTGGAGTCGGCAGCAATGAAGTTGATTTGTTCCATGACCTCGTTATACTGGGTTTCCAATGTGTTGATCGCTGTGGTGGTCTCACCGGAAAGCGCAGTTTGTGCCAGCGATTTGGCATTGGCGATCATGTTCAAGATGGAATTAATACCGGTGTCAGCGGACTTCAGCAGCTGAATCGATTCCGACATCTCGTCTTTGCGGACGGCCAGGTCACCGGCACGCTGCTCATGACCGCGGGCCGTAAAAAATGCAATCGGATCATCGATGGCGCTCTGGACACGTTTGCCGGTCGCCATTCTTTTCTGAGTCAATTCCATCAAGTTTGCAGTTTGCTGCAAACTGTACAAATTGGCCCGCATGCCTGAAGTTAAAGTAATGTTTGTTGCCATGATAATGATTCCTTTCCTAGGTTTGTGAATTTGGCGTTTCTGCCATTTCAAGTTATTAAAATGCTTTTAAATGCGATGTTTAAAGCGGCCGGTTTGGGCTTCGCAGTGTTCTTTGCGCCTCCTTTCAGGCCCCTGGTTTTTTCGACCACCAAAATGTTATCGGAATTATTGGGAATAACTTTAACTTTTTTTGCGAGTGGTTATTTCCAATGTGCAGTAATGGCAAGCATTTGAACCTTACTGCCTTCTCACAGGGCTATTTTATTTTATCGACCGGTTTGCGTTAACCTTAAGCGTTTAATTGGCCGCGGGAACCAATAGGGTCGTTCATCTTGCTGACCGCCGGATTGATTTGGGCCTTGATTGTTATAATGTATTGAATTAAAATGGTTATTTGACCAAGTGGCCCGTGAACTGCTTTTCGGGATGCTGAGCGTTGCAATTGGCTAAAGAGTGGTGTATGCAACCAGTGGAATAATGGAATGCTGGAAAAATGGAATATTGGGCGAAAGGATTGGATGTCGTCGCTCTATATTGTGACGGTGCAAACAAAATTTCGGATTTCAAAACCGCGGAGCTTCAGAGTGTTAAATCTGCAATCTACAATCCGCAATTGATTTGTTGCCATTACTCCATCACTCCAGCATTAATAGAAAATGAATCGAGGCCCTTGTGATTCAGCTGAAAATTGATGCCTTAAAGCCCGGAATGGTACTGGCGCGCTCGGTTTACAACCAGCAGGACTTGCTGCTGTTGGAAAAGGGCACAGCCCTGACCAAAAAGCGCATCTGGATGCTCAAAACTTGGGGCATTGATCAGATTAGCGTCAAAGGGCAGCGTCGAAAGGGTGCTGCATCTGTTTCAGTGGTCGAATTTGAGACCCGCGAAAGCATTGAAAGAGAGCTGCGCGCCAAATTTGCTGATGTCATCGATGAACCGGTCATGCAAGCGATCATGAAAGCCGCCGGCCAGCAATTACAGAAACGTTTAACGGATCCAGATAAGCAAGATGAAAGCACTTGATATCGACCGCGTCATATCTCGAGTTGACGATTTGCCGACGCTTCCCAGAACCGTTTTGCGTATAACGGAGCTTGTCAACGATCCCAAATCATCGGCCCGGGATTTGGCCCGGATTATTACCGATGATCAGGTACTGGCTGCTCGGCTGCTAAAGTTGGTGAATTCTTCATTTTACGGATTTCCCCAACGAATCTCGACCATCACCGGTGCCATTGTGCTGCTGGGCTTTGATGCCATTCGCAATCTGCTACTCACCACGTCGGTGTTTGACCTTTTTTCAAATCGCAAAAAGATCAGCTTGATCCGGCAGGAACAATTCTGGGATCACTCCCTGGGATGTGCGGTGGCCGCCAAAGTCATCGGCAATCACCTGCGCTACGATAAGGTTGAGGAGCTATTCGTTGCCGGTCTTTTGCACGACATTGGAAAAATAGTGGAAATGACTTTCTTATCCGAAGCGTTCAAAGATATTAATCACCTGGTTGAGCGCAAAAATATATTGATGATTACGGCCGAGGAAAAAATTATGGGATACGGTCATCCGAAGGTGGGAAAGCTGCTGGCCGAACGCTGGAATCTGCCGCCCAAATTGATCAATGTCATTTTGCACCATCATCAGCCCAGTTTGGCGGGGCGGTTCGCATTTGAAGCGGCCATCGTTCATCTGGCGGATATCCTGTGTCGTGCGCTTAATATTGGATATGCGGGCGATAACAAAATGCCGGCACTGGATAAACCCGCCTGGGATACGCTGCGGATCAGACCCGAGGCGATCGAATCGCTACTGGCAACCATAAACACGGAATTTGATGAAATTAGCCTTTTTATTTCCTATACGCCTTAAAATAATCACACCGTTCGCTATTTAGCAATTTGCAAAGATCATCTATCTGTCTGCCTGACCGGCGATGATGGCCCGGCTGGCTGCAGCGATCGCCGTGATGACCCGCCAACGATTTAATTATCTGAAAACAATATAAATTATTTAATTCTGGGCTCTTATAAGCGCCGGGCTAAAGACCCTGCGATGGACTGCCTGTGGTTAAACTGCAACATTTCAGTTGTTTTTCTTTCATTTAGCAAAAACCGAACCCGAACTTTATGCAAATTGCAAAAAATAGTGTGTCCAATCGTCCGTATCATTGAGCACACATGTTGTTTTGAATCCCTGATGTTAAATTTTTTGTTTATGCTTTTCAATTTTTGCCATGGGTGTTTTCCACAAAATATAGTGGCCCATCATTTGGTCGCTAACCGCATATTGAACGGTCCTGTCTGATAAAAACGTTTTGGGTATCCCCAATTGTCTCAGTAACCCCCAGCTTAAATTTCGCGGCATGGATATTGCTAAATCCTTACACGTCCCTGATCATTTCCATAATGCGCTGTCTGCGCGGAGCTGTGTTGCGGTTAAAATTACTTTAGCGCTAAATTGGCATTCCCGACGAAGTTCAGTAAATCCATTCAAAGGAGGATAAGGTGCAGAATTTGGCCGTCAGCAAAATTTCAGCCCCCAATTCCAATCTATTGACGAATAACGCAATGGTTCTGGCCAATCTCAACGATGATGATCCGACTCATGCCATCATCGGTCGCAGCGAGAGGATGCAAGCAGTTTTCGATCTGGTTGAAAAAGTGGCGGATAGTGACAGCACTATTTTAATCACCGGGGAAACCGGTACCGGCAAAGGTCTGGTGGCCAAAGCAATTCATCAAAATTCAAAAAGAAAAAACAAACCATTTATTTCAATAAATTGTGGCGCAATTCCTGAAAATTTACTTGAAAGTGAGCTCTTCGGACATGTACGCGGGGCATTCACCGGAGCCACTGTCTCAAAATCTGGAAAATTTGAGCTTGCCCATGGCGGAACCATTTTCCTGGATGAAATTGGGGATATGAGCCCTGATTTGCAGGTGAAGGTTCTTAAGGTATTGGAAGAGGGTGAGTTTGAGCAAGTGGGGGGTGCCAAAACCATTAAAGTGGATGTCAGGGTTATCGCAGCCACCCATCGGGATTTGCCTGAAGAAGTTAAAAAGGGAGAGTTTCGCCAAGACCTATTTTATCGCCTGTATGTGATTCCCATCGGGCTGCCTGCATTGCGGGAACGCAAATCAGATATTCCTTATCTGGCCTCGTATTTTGTTCATATGTATAATAATAGGAATAACAAAACTTTAGAGGGGATTTCTGAAAAAGCACTTGAAGTTTTGGTGAACTATCGCTGGCCAGGCAATGTTCGCGAACTGCGCAATATTATTGAACGGCTTGTTGTTCTGATCGGATGCGGCAATATTTCGCTCAATGATCTGCCCAAGGAACTCAAGGCAGCCAATGGCTATCAGTCGGCTCAATCGATTGAAGTCACAGATGACGGTATTTGTTTGAACAGTGCCGTGACCGAGTTTGAGAAAGATTTGATCATCCAATCCCTTGAGAAAACCAAATGGGTTAAAAATAAAGCAGCCAAGCTGTTGCAATTAAACCGCACGACGCTGGTGGAAAAAATCAAGCGTCATCGCATTCAGCAGTACACTTCCTAGTGCTGCAAATCCGTATCGATTTTCATTCAGGCGTAATTCGCCCATAGCGTAGCGTAATACATTGAAACTTAATCCTTTTTCCCTTTCACTAAAACACTATGCCCTATGCACCTTGCGCTATGCCTATTTCGCTTCAACCCCTTCCGCTCTATCCTTCCCAAACGCTACTTTAGCGTCAATGCGGTGACGTGAACGCCCTGAAATTTTGACAGAATTTACGTTCAAATTCTCATCGAAGGTACTGAAATTAAGAAAAATTTTGTAAGCCCCAAACCTTGGTCGATCTGCGATCGCGCTCATCTTAGCCCGCAAGCGTCATGTAGTTAAATAATTTTATAAATTATTCCAGAAGCTTATCTTGATCACAATCGGATCAGAGAGCCTGCCGGCCACACGACCGGCGGACCTATCCGTGCGAGACGGCCATTGATACTAAGGCCGATCGGCGTGTTGACTTTCAGTGGCATGATATTTGCTCAATTCATGCGCGTCGAAGGTGCGTTAGATTCATTTTGTTTCAGAACGAGAAAAATAATTTATATTACAAAATCAATAAATTAAAAAAGACAAATTCTCTGGAAAGTCGATGACCGCATACCATACCGGTGGTCCCCAGCCGCTGATGCAACAAAATCGCTATATGGCCCATATTTTCGAAAGCATCCCCACCGGTGTGGTGGCACTGGACGCGGAAGGTAAAATTATCAGCTTCAATCCTACCGCTGAACGCATTACCGGGCTTTCAGCAGATGAAGTGCTGGGCCAGGGGTTCGATGGTGTTTTTCAGGGCGATTATTTTCAAAATCCAGCACTGCATTTAAAAAATATCCTGAGCACCCGGGAGACAACTGAAATAAAAACAAAAGTCGTAGCGGCCAACCAGAACAACAAGCTGCATCTAAATATCGCCATCTCACCCCTGAATTCGTTAAAAGACGGGCATATCGGAACGGTCTTATCTCTGACGGACAT
>JASFIV010000300.1:0-5305 GCA_050122475.1 Desulfobacterales bacterium
AACCGCAAATCCCAAAAAATTCGTACAGCGACCAGTCCGGGGAGCCACTTTCAAAATGAAGGGGCGCGTTCAACTGAAAGCGCCCCTTTATATTTTTCCCCCCGATTAATTCTTTCATGCGGCCCGCCCAAAACCTTTCGGAACAAAATCAATCCTCCAAATTTTCTGATATTTCCCATATCTATTTGTATTTTTTATTTAAAATTTATTCTATAGCTGCAATTCGAAGCTTGACCCTCCCGACTGACCGATTGTCTCGGTTATAGCGCAAAATTGATCTTCAAAAGAATAAAAACAAGTAAAGATTTTGGCCATTTGGGCCGATAAAAGTAGTGTCTTCGACCGCTGATTTCTTTGCAGATGAAATTTGAATGCGTTGGGCTGCATCTCCCATTCGAAGTGCAACTGCCATTTTATCAGAGCATTACAGAAATCATATTATAAGAAATTTACATCATTTCAAGCGTTTAAAAAATACAATGAATAAAACTGCCAAAAATTCAAAGCCATTGAAAAATTCTCAACAGGTTTTGTCCACCTTAATCAATACCATCCCCAATCCGGCATTTTTTAGAAATAAAGACGGGGTATTCGTCGACTGTAACACGGCCTTTGCGGAAAAAATTCTGGGAACCCAGTGCGAAAAGATTGTGGGGCAATCGGTTTTTGAGCTGCCTGACATCATTCCTCAGGCGCTGACGGATTTTTGCCTGGAAAACGATAAAAAACTGCTCGACCACCCCGGAATACAGACATATGAAGCCGCCATCGCATGTGCCGACGGCGTCAAGCGTGATTTTATGCTCAGCCGCTCAACGTTTACCGATCATAATGGGGTGATTGCCGGTATCATCAGCGTGATGCTGGACTTAACCGACCAGAATCGTGCCGAGAGACGGCTCAAAGATCGAACCTCCGAGCTGGTGAAATCCAACCAGGAACTCGAACGCCAAATAAAGAAACGCAAAAAGGCCAAACGAACGGCTAAGCAGGCGCACCGTGAAATTGAGCATTTGATTTCATCATTACCAACCATTCTGATCGGCTTAAGCCACCATAATGAGATCATTCATTGGAACCAAATGGCCGCCAAGGTATTTAACATTTCTGCAAGTGCAGCGATGGGTTTGAAGCTGGATCGTTGTGAAATTGATTGGGATTGGGAAAAGTTATCGGACGGCCTGGTAAGGAGTCAGAGCGAAGGGCGCAACGTCCGGGTAGATAACATCCATTACCGCAATGCTGATGGCGAGGATCGGTATCTGGGTCTTTCCATCACTCCTTTTAAGGGCGAAAACGAGCGCATTTCAGGCCTGACGATTATCGGTGCGGATATCACCGACCGCATAAAATTTGAAGCCCAGCTGCATCAGTCTCAAAAAATGGAAGCCATCGGGCAATTGGCCGCCGGGATTGCCCATGAGATCAACACCCCGACCCAATTTGTCGGCGATAACACCCGTTTTTTACAGGATGCCTTCAGCGATTTAGTTGCCGCCTGCAATCTGTACAAAGAATCCATCCATGCTGCTGTAGCCGGCACCTTAAACGCAGAACGCATTCAAGAACTTGAAGCGCAACTAGAAGAGTTGGACATTGCCTATCTCGAGGAAGAAGTTCCGCTGGCCATCGAACAGACGCTGAAAGGCGTCGATCGGATCACCCATATCGTACAGGCCATGAAAATATTTGCCCATCCAGGTGGAGATGAAAAAGAACCCGTTGATATCAATAAAGAAATTGATAAAACCATCACCATTACACGCAATGAGTGGAAATATGTGGCCGATTTGAAAACCGATTTCGATACCGCTTTGCCGACCGTGCCCTGCCACCGCGCGGAATTTAACCAGGTCATATTGAATTTAATTGTGAATGCCGCACATGCCATCGCCGATGCCAATGCGAAAAATTCATTTGAAAAAGGCATTATTACCATTAGCACTCGGCAATCTCAAAACTGGGCTGAAATTCGAATCAGTGATACGGGCGCGGGTATCCCGGAGCATATCCGGCATCGTATATTCGATCTGTTTTTTACCACCAAGGAACCGGGCCGCGGAACCGGACAGGGGCTGGCCATCGCCCATTCTGTAATCGTTGATAAACATGACGGCTCGATTGACATTGAAACCGAAGAAAATAACGGCACCACCTTTGTCATCCGGCTGCCGATACACCCGAATTTATCTGCAAATGAATGATCAATCCAAAAGACGCATTTTATTTGTTGATGATGAGCCCATGGTCTTAAAAGGCCTCCAGCGGTCCCTTAGAAAAATGCGTTCAGAGTGGGAGATGCGCTTTTCGACGAGCAGCAAAGAGGCCCTGGAGATCTTGAGCGCTGAGCCCATTGATGTCATCGTGTCTGACTTAAGAATGCCGCAGATGGATGGCGCTCAGCTGCTCTCTGAAGTCAGGCGCCTGCATCCGCAGGTGGTGCGGATTATTCTTTCCGGGCAGGTAGAACAGGAAACGACCTTTAAGTCGGTCCAATTGGCGCATCAAAGCCTTTCCAAACCCTGTGACGTCGATATTTTAAAACAAACCTTAAACGAGCTCTTTGGTTTACGGAATTTGCTGGAAGATGAATCCATCAAGCGCATTGTTTCACAAACTGAAACGCTTCCGAGCCTGCCGGCCATATATACCCAAGTCATCAATGAACTGCATTCGCCGGATCCCTCGGTGAAAAAAATCAGCGATATTATCGCCACCGATCTGGCGATGACGGCCAAAATTTTACAGGTGGTCAACTCGGCATTTTTTGGGCTCGTTCGTAAGATCAACAATCCCAAAGAGGCGGTCATGCTGCTGGGGACCGAAACCATCAAAGCCCTGGTGCTTTCGGTCAAGATTTTTTCAGAATTCAATCAGAAAAAATACGCCTGGTTTAACTTCGACGAACTGTTTAATCACAGTATGTCCGTCAGCATATTTGCCCAGACCATTTCCAAAGAGGAGCGGCTGGATCAATATCTGGTCAATCATGCGCTGATGGCCGGCATGTTTCACGATTTGGGAAAATTGATCCTGGTTACCAATTTTCAAGAGCCGTATCAAGAGATCTTAATTGAAGCCCGGCGCAATGGGAAAAAATTGTGGGAACTTGAAAATGATCGGTTTGGAACCAGCCATGCAGAAATTGGCGCTTATTTAATGGGATTATGGGGATTGGATTATCCGGTCATTGAAGCGATAGCGTATCATCATTGTCCCGGGAAGAGTCTGGCGGCCTCAGCCGGGCTTCTGACCGCCGTGCACTTTGGAGATGCGTATGACCGTCAAAAAATGGATGAGAATAATTCCGGCGAAATAAAACAATTGGATCGCAGGTATCTTGACAATCTGGGGATTGGCCACCGGGTACAAGAATGGCAACTGGTTTGTCAGAAACTCGCAGAGAGGAAAGTGTAATGAAAGATAAAGTGTTGCTGGTCGATGACGATGCCATGGTGCTGGCCGGACTCAAGCGCCAGTTGCGGAGCCAGTTTAGAATCGACACCGCACTCAGTGGCGAAGAGGCTTTGAAACAGGTGCAGGAAAATGGTCCTTATGCTGTGATTGTTTCTGATTTTATGATGCCGGGCATGAACGGTATCGAATTTTTAGCGTATGTTAAAAAAACCAGTCCGGATACGGTGCGCATGATGTTGACCGGCACAGCCGATATGCCGACTGCTATTCGAGCGGTAAACGAGGGCAATATCTTTCAGTTTCACCCCAAACCATGTCCGGCTGATACACTCAGCCAGGCCATTCAAAGCGCTATTCAAAAATACCACAAAGCTGTTTTCCATCAAGAGCAGTTAAACAATTTTAAATCATCTCTGGAGAAGGCGAGTGTGGTACAACACGAACTGTTGCCCAAGTCAGACCCTGATTTTGACGGTTTTGACATTGCCGGCCGCAGCGTCTGGTGCGATGAAACCGGCGGAGACTATTATGATTTTTTATATCCCCCGACAAACGGCAAAAAAAGGATCGGCATTGTTGTTGGCGATGTCACTGACCACGGCATCCCATCTGCGCTGCTGATGACAACAGCGCGGGCCTTTCTCAGAGAACGCATTCAGACATCGCCCTCAGCTTGTGCCGCCATTATTTCGGACGTGAACAAACGTCTGGTGCAGGATGTTGAAAAGCTGAATCTTTTTATGACCATGTTTTACTGTGAGCTTGACGCTCAAGAAATGTGTATCCGGTGGGTAAAGGCCGGTCATGAACCGGCTATCATCTGGGCACCGACCGCGGTCGATGCACCCGAATTTCTCTCAGGGAAAGGCCTGCCCCTGGGGGTAATGGAAGACGCTGTCTATAAAGAATACCAAAAACAAATCAGTTCCGGCCAGATTATTTTGATTGGGACCGATGGTATCAAAGAGGCGGTCAATGAGAATGGTGAAATGTTCGGCATCCAACGGTTGCTGCAGGTGATTAAAGACACGGCTGATCAACCGTCTATTAAAATCCTGGATAGTGTATTTAAATCTCTGGATCGATTTTGTAGCCCGCTAAAAAACGATGATGACGCCACCCTGGTTGTTATTAAAGTGCGGTAATATAAACCTTAGATGAAAACCGAAATATTTACCATCAGGCCGGCCCCGGGCCTTACTTTTAAGGGCCCGATTTGTTTTATCAATTTATGCCTGCCGATTGCTCGCTGCTGCGGAAATATCTTCGACGATAAACGGTGAGCATCTTATGCCGATACTCATTTTTTTGATCCAAGCCCGCACCATCATGATGGTTTCTCCCTCCAGGTTGACGATACTCGGCAGCTCCTCCACATATGCAATATCGTCTTTATAAAATTCGTAAAAAACGTTATGGGAACTGTACGGATCTGCAATTAAAATGATTTTTTCCCCGTCATATGGATGCCGTTGGGGTGATCCGGAAAAAGCGACATGCGTCCGGCGCAAGACTTTTCGATCCTTCGGACGCTGATAGGCTTGAATTTCAAATTTTATGGCTTCTTGGGGATGTTTGGTCTCCGGCATGTAGGGATCTCCTTTAGGCTGGAATATTGGAATGCAGGAATTGTGGAATACTGGTTAAAAGCATGACTTCCGCCTTTAATACTGCTTCATGGCAAGTCACATGAATTTAGTCATGCGGGTTTAATTTCGTGTCAGCGACAAAGTATAAATAAGATTGAGGCCATCTATGAGAGCCTCGTTAATGCAACCCATGATGATTTTATCTCATGAAATAGACTATTTTTCAATCTGTTGCATAGAAAACCCAATGTTCCAGTATTCCAATATTCCATTATTCCGCCGAGGGATTAAATCCGAGC
>JASFIV010000301.1:0-5300 GCA_050122475.1 Desulfobacterales bacterium
TTTGAGCAGGGGATGGAGGTCGGTGTCTATATCGTGGTCGGAAGCCTGGTGTCCGAGGTGATCAAGGCGACCCATAAAGAAGAAGCCGATCTGATCGTTATCGGGCGTTCCACCAAGGGAGTTCTTGAGCATCTGTATTCCGGATCGGATGTAACCGAGCTGCTGCGCCGGGCCTACACGCCGGTACTGGTGTACAAGCAGCTTTCTGAGACGGCCATCTCAGTTGAAGAGCCATTCGAACGACCGCTACTGGCCATCGACTGGTCACCCGGAAGTCTGCGTGCGGTTGAATACATAAAAGCGTTAAATGACACCGTGCAGGAGGTCCACCTGGTGCACGTGGCTGATGAAAAAGAATTAAAAGGTCCATCTGCCATGGCGATTCAAAAAACGCGCAAAGAAGCACGCAATAAACTGGATGACATCTGTGAAAGCTTCGAGGCGGTCGGGATCAAAGCCCGCGAGCATGTGTATATCGGCGATCCGGACGACGAAATTGAAAAAGCAGCCAAAGACTGCCAGGCCACCATGATCGTTCTGGGCTCCTCCGCAAAGGCCGCCTGGGTTGAAAAATTTCTGGGCAGCACACCCCGCAAAATTGCGGAAGAGTCCATTTATCCGACTTTGCTGATTCCGCCTCAAAAAGCAGAGGAGTGACGCCCCGGTCATTGTTAATAAAAAAGATATAGCCAGGAAGTAATTTCTAAACAATTTTATTTACAGCTGGAATGATGGAATAGGGGAATGATGGAATACTGTGTAAATGAAGCATCAAATTAGTATTGGGTCAATGGCAATTGCCATCGTTTCCTTCAAGCCATTGCCGCAAAACACCAAGCCCATTATTCCAATGATCCAATTTTCCAACATTCCAATTGGGGGCAAAGCCCCAAATTGAGCGAGGAGGATCGATGGCCGTCATCACCATTTCCCGACAATATGGCGCCGGTGGTAAAACATTGGGTAAAATGATTGCCACTGAACTGGAGTATGAATTTGCCGATAGTGAGATTATCGCCAAGGTTGCTGAAATGGCAAATGTCTCGACCCACTGGGTCCAAACCGTGGAAAATGAAGCCGGTGGCAAGCTTTCGCGATTTGTTTCCAGAATGGTGTCGCGACCGCTGGTGGACAAAATCTTGAAAGGTGAAAGGGGCTATATTGATGAAACCATTTATCTGGATTATCTGGTGCTCATCATTGCCCAAATTGCCGATGAAGGCGATGTGGTTATCTTAGGGCGGGGCAGCCAGTATATTTTAGATGATCATCCGGAGGCCTTCCATATTCTGATGATTGATGCGTTTGAAAACCGCGTGCGCTTTATGCAAAAAAACTATGACATGTCGGAAAGGCGTGCCATGCGGCTTATCCGTGGCGAAGACAAACGCCGCAAAACGCTCTATCAAAAACTCGGCAAAACCGACTATGACGACCCCTTCCTCTATCATCTGGTGCTCAATATGAGCAAGCTTACGCTCGAAGAAGCCAAACAAATTGTCTGCAACCGCATTAATCCAAAAGAAGGGTAATTGTATGAGTCGCAGAATAAGTTTTTTTAGACCTCTGTTTTTAGGGGCGATCATTGTATTAATGCCCCTGGTGTTGATCGCCCATGATTGGAATGCACCTGAGGAAGCTGCCCAACGCCCGAATCCGGTGCCAAAAGATGCGGCAGCTATTGAACGGGGTCAAAAACTGTATGCGCAATTTTGCGCCAACTGTCACGGGAAAAATGGTCAGGGCGATGGCCCCTTAGCGGCCGCTTTGAATCCCAAGCCGTCGAATCTGGCGGCGCGTGCCGGGCACCATACGGATGGTGATTTTGCCTGGAAGATCGCTAATGGGCGTGGTGTTATGCCGGCTTTCAAAAACCAATTGACGGAAAATCAAATTTGGGATTTGACTCATTTTATTCAAAATTTAGAAAAATAAATTTGTAATCTGTTGATTATTTGCGGAATCAGCTCACCAAATAGTTACGCATCATGCCCATATCACCATGTTCCAGAATGTGGCAATGATATAAAAACAGTCCCGTATAATCGGTGAAATTTGTCACGATCCGGGCGCGTTCACCGGGCATCAACAAAACCGTATCTTTCCAGCCTTCATCCACGTATCCGCTGTGAAGTACCCCGCTGCGCTCCAGAACCTGAAACTGCTTGCCGTGCAGATGCACCGGGTGGGGCATGGGCATCATCATCATTCCCATTCGCCGGTCATCGTTGGCGAGCTCCCACACTTCGGTTGAATTCAGTCGGATCCTTTCATCAGCGCCAACTTCCTGCATACGAAAGGTGCGCCCGTTGATAAGGCCGTGCATATGTCGCATGAAAAAAGAAAACCGCCGTGGGTTGTCCGCATTATCCGTATCCTGCCGCTGATAGCGTTCGAGCTCAGACAGTTTCCGGGGAAGTGAGCGAGTTTCTGTTTCGTTTGTGGCCACATTGATTTTTAAAACACTAAAAGGCGCACCATTGGGCAACATATCACTCCCCGTCATTCCCCTGCGCGGTCCCAGGGCACTTCCCTGCATGGCGGGCTCAAAATACTTGCTGACCAGTTCCAGTGATGTGCCGACCGCATATTGGCTGAAATCCGCCCACAGCTCGATGCGCTCGGCCGGGCCGAGGACGACATATTTTTTTTCAATCGGTTTTTCGAGCAGACCGCCATCGGTTGCAATAACGGTCAAAGGCGTGCCGTCGCTCCAGGCCAGTTTGTAAATGCGCGAGTTGGATCCGTTTAAAATGCGCAGTCGATAGGCTCTGGTGTTGACAGAAAGCTTGAATTCAGGACTGCCGTTTACACAAATGGTGTCGCCCAGCATGCCCGTCATGCTGTCGTGCATTCCGCGGGGCAGGTAAACCAGCTGGTTATCGTGATTGAAGACACGATCCTGGATGACGAGGGGAATGTCCAGCCCCTCATTGGGTAAATTTAGTTTTTCTTCTTCAGCATCGGTAACCAGAAACAGCCCCGCCAGGCCGCCATAAACCTGATGCCCGGTGCGGCCATGGGGATGGGGGTGATACCAGTAGGTGCCGGCGCGGTTTAAGACTTCGAATTCATAAGTAAACGTTTCACCCGTGGGTATGACATCCTTGGGATGGCCATCCATGCTGGCCGGGACGTGCAGGCCATGCCAGTGGATGATGCTTCGTGCCGGCAGGTCATTTTTAAAATGAATGCGAACTTTCTGACGTTGGCGAACGCGGATAATAGGTCCCAGAAAAGATTGATCCAGATGCATCAGATTGCTGGGGTCTCCTTTGATCACCTGCCCGCTGTATTGCCAGACAGTTGTGGGTCGGCCCGGGAATATGTTCACCTCTGCGGGTTTTGCCCTCAAAGACAGCTCCACGTCCGGCGAAAAATCGCTTGTTTTGGACGCTGCCAATGTGGTTTTTGCAAAGGGCAGTCCATGCAAGTTCAATACACTGGCGGCCCCTGCGCCGGCCAGATACAAAAATTGACGTCGATTGATCATCTGCTAAATCCTCTTGATTGGTTTAGTTCGAGCGCTGAAAACTACCCGTTTGACGATCGGGATCAGGCTTTGTTTGGAATCCATGCGGTTGGCCAGATAGCGCATCAAAAAAATAGCTGCAACCAGACCGGTTAACGTAAAAAAAGCCATTCCCAGCGATGGATTCAAGCCAATTGCCGCTGAAAGCGGATTGGCTGAAAAAGCACCGACAAAAATTCCCAGAACCGGAATCAGGTACACGATCGCGGTGCCTTTGAGTTTTGTCTTTGAGCTCAAATACAATTCAACTTCATCGCCTCTTTTGGCCCCGGCGGTATTTTGGGCCTTTACCACCATCTGGTCATTGCCCTGTGTCAGGCACTGATGGCGGCTGGCACAACTGGAACAGGCACTGGAGCGTTTGGTTTTGACCCAGGCCCATCCATGTTCCACACGTTCGACGATGCCGCGTTCGGCGGACATTTTTCACCTCGTTAACCTTTTTTGTCTCTTATAGAGCAAAGCGCATGCCGGGATTTCATAGTACGAGACGATAACTAAATTAAAGCTAAAGTTAGGAACGATCTGCCGGTTTTCAAGCCGGCTATGTGCTTATTATTATTGAAATACGGATAATCATCCGTATCCGGGTTCTAAACGGAAGTATTTTATTCAGAAAAATATCGCGAGAGTTAAGGATCGAAAAATGGGAACTTAAAAATTAATATGTGGATAATTTATATACGGGCTGAATGTATATCTGGATACTTTTTAGCCAATTTCTTGTCCATTCCTGGTACCCCATTTCATTCCGATGACTGAAAGCGGTTTCTGCGTGCAGGGCGACAGAAAATGACGGGTTAATTTGCGATTTAAACGCAACTGTGGGTTTTGATGCCGTCTGCGGGGAGATGACCGGCAAAATTCTGGGGGCCATGGCGCCGGGTGCCACTGTCCTGGTCTATGGAGTCCTTTCATTCGATCCTGCCAATGGTCTTGACGGCCGCAAATTAATTTTTGGCCGGAAACGTGTGGAGGGATTTTTGTTAACAGACTGGATCCGCCAGGTGGGCTTTCTGCGAGTCTATCAGGCCACCGGCCAGATTCAAAAACACATCGCTGAGGGGTCTTTTGCAACCCAGGTTCGCAAAAAACTCAAACTGGAAGATGCCCCCGCAGGCATTTTGGAATACCAAAAGGAAATGACGGCCGGGAAAATACTTACCATTCCAAATGAAGTTTAAGAGCCATTTGAAGACCTTTTTCCCGCTTATCAGGTCTGTTGCTTTAAGCCGGGGAATTTGCGGTCCAGCACTTTGCGATTTTGAGCGGCCGTATCTTTTTTGCGGGCCGACCAGGTCTGTACCTTTTTAAGGGCCTGCGACGTTCTTTGGGAAAAGTTTTCAGTGCGGTTCTCCTCGATGGCTGCGGGCCTGGCGTCAGCAAAGATGGCCCGGCCGACCGGCGTACGGGTGATGACGGTGGTCCAACCCTCCTCAGAGCCGATGCCGCCAAAGGAAATATCGGCGTATTCAGCCGAATAATCCGGGCAAAAATAGCAGGCAAAGCGTTTCATGAACTCGAGCTCTTCGAGCATCATGGTTTTTTCTTCCCCGCCTTTCAAGTGGACGATCAGCTCTTCTTTAATGTTTATTTTTTTGACATCTTTAAATTTAAACCCGCCGATCTGACTGAGCTTTTCCTGCTCTTTTTTGCCGAAAACAAAATTGCCCGAACAAAACAGGCCCAGGCAGAATTTAATGGAATCAGAGGGGATAATGCCCAGGGCCTGCATGCGGCGAACGGCATTGATCTGACAGGGAGTGCC
>JASFIV010000302.1:0-5295 GCA_050122475.1 Desulfobacterales bacterium
TAAATTCGAATGAAAGCTCTATAAAATGCACCCCTGTTTGTCAAGATATTTTTAGCCCATATCACCAAATAGATATTGTGCCAGGGCACAGGCGGCAATGGTCGCGGTTTCAGCGCGCAGGATCCGCGGTCCGAGACCTGCGATCAAGCATCCAGCCGACCGCGCCTTTTCAATTTCCTCATTGCTAAAGCCCCCTTCAGGTCCCAGAATCAAAAGTATATTTTGTGGAGATGCTTGCATTGAGGATGTCATCAGCGAATTGAGCGTCTCCTCTTGATTTTCATAAAGAATAATTTTGACATCCCAGCTTTTCTCATCGTTTAAAATGTCTTCAAACCGCTTAGTTTCCGAAATTTGAGGCAGTTTTGCTCGGTGACATTGTTTTACAGATTCTTGCAAGATCTTCTTCCAGCGCTCCCTTCGAGCAGACAGGCGCTTTGCCCCGGGTACAGGTACCGCACGTTCGGAAATAAAGGGAATCCAGTGGGCAACGCCAAGCTCGCAAAGATGCCGTAACAGACGATCCATTTTTTTTTCTTTTAACAGGGCCTGAGCCACACTGATAGACACGGGAGATTCCTTTTTTCCCGGCCGCTTATCGGTAATTTCTAATTCCACCCGATCGGTTAAAAACCGCCGGATGACCGCCTCATACTCAAACCCTTGACCATCAACCAGACAGATCCGGTTGCCCGGTTTTAGGCGCAGTACGTTTTTGATATGGCGCAGTTCAGAGCCTTTTAAGGCGACGGGCTCTTTGCGTAAAGCGTCCGGTTGAATGTAAAAAAAGCGCATTCTGATACTTTCTCGATAGCGAAACCATTGGATATTATAGGATTTACTGGCAATAGCCCTGGATCAAATTGCTTGACTTCCACTATACCATATGGTAATTTTTTTTAAACATAATAATGATTTGGTCTAATATTTTAGGCTGCCATTAACCTTTATCCATACGGTGACAAACATGGTTGATACCGAGAATCATCCTCCGGAACAGGAAAAACCGGAAAAAAAGCTTCAGCTCGATCTGAGTGAGGCAATGCCTCACGGTTTTGATGAAGACGACGATGAGATCATTGAACTCAAAGACGAAGTCAACATTGAACCAAAGGAAACAGAAACGGAAACTGAAATCTTTGAAGAATCCAAAGAGCCCGCCAAGGCGTCTGAGCTGCCGGCAGTCGAAAAAATCATCGATCTGGATGCCCTCGAAGACGATGAAAGTGATCCTGAAAACGTTATTCGCTTATCGGAAGATCTGACCTTTGACGAAGAAGATGATGATGAGATTGACATCCTGCCTGTAGAAAAAGAGCCCGTAATAGAAGCAGACGACCATGATGATGTCGTCGAAATTACAGAATTTGACGATATTCTATCTGAAGACAAAAATGAGATGGCTACCCTATCAGAAATCAGCGAAACGCTGGACGTAGAAGAAGATGATGAAGATGAATTTCTCGAATTGATCGACATGGAGGAAGACGAGGAAGACGAGGAAATCGAGTTTGAAGAACTAGAAGAAGAAGTCATCCAGTTTGACGAATCCGCTACTGATATTGAAGATGTCGAACTTGAAGATTTTATCAATGATGCATTGGATGAAGAAATTAAAATCGATGAAGATTTCAAAGAAGATTTGACCAGTACTCTGAGCGTTGATGCCGGTGACGAGCTGGACATGGCAGAAGCGGCGTCCATGGAAGAAGATTTTGATTTTAGTATGGACTCAAGTGAAATATCAAAAAAGATTGACCAGCTGGATACCATATTTTTCAATGATGCCGAAGCAGAAGCCGAACTGGACGAAGACGCAGAAATAGAAGAAGAGACGGCAGAACCCGATGAAGAGACCGTCGAACTCCCTGAAACGGTATTCGAAGACATCGAGGATGAGATTGAAACTGAAGATATTGGCGTTAGCGGAAATGAATCCGTTGATGTACCACTCGCAGTGGGTGGCATTGCAGCGATGGATGCCAACCATGCTCAGCTAGAAAAAACCCTTGAACAGATTATTGAGCGAAAATTTTCAGGTAAAATTGAAACGCTGATTACCCAGATCATCGAAAAAGCGGTTTCAAAAGAAATCCAGCGTCTGAAAAAAATTCTGCTGGAAGATGATGGCGATGAGGATCTTTAAAATCATTCACTCAGAAGGTCAGTGAGCTGCAAAAAAAACTACTCATTTAAAACTAACTATGCTAATAGCAGGGGATTATTTAATAATCCCCTTTTCGTTTTTCAGGTGCCGAATCCATTCAATGAATGCACCTGTTTATAAGTCACAGAACGGACGCTGTTGAATCGGTTGATTGAATGGCGTCAAGATATTTATGGAGCCGTTAACGGAAGGAATACCTAACCGATGAGTTCGAATCTGCTTGACAAGGCCTACAGCCCACACAAAGTTGAGAAACGATGGTATCAATTCTGGGAGGAAAATGGTCTATTTGCTGCCGCCGAAAAAAGCTCCCAAAAAAGTTATTCAATTGTCATTCCGCCACCGAATGTTACCGGTGTATTGCATATGGGTCATGCGTTGAACAACACCCTGCAGGACATTCTATGCCGTTATCGAAGATCACGCGGCGATAATGTGCTCTGGATGCCGGGAACCGATCATGCTGGAATCGCTACTCAAAACGTGGTTGAGAAAAAATTGGCTGCTGAAGACACCGATCGTCACGAGCTGGGTCGGGACAAATTCATTGCTGCCGTGTGGGAGTGGCGCAAAAAATACGGCGGCGAAATCATTAATCAGCTAAAACGGCTCGGCGCCTCCTGTGATTGGGATCGCGAACGCTTCACAATGGATGAAGGGTTATCACTGGCCGTGCGCAAGGTGTTTGTTGATCTTTACGAGCAAGACCTGATTTATCGCGGCGATTACATCATCAACTGGTGTCATCGATGCCACACCGCATTGGCCGACCTCGAAGTCGAACATGAAGAGCGAGACGGGCATCTGTATCATATCCGTTATCCATATACCGGTGACAGCGGTGCCATCGTGGTGGCCACCACGCGGCCTGAAACCATGCTGGGAGATACGGCAGTTGCTGTGCATCCGGATGACGACCGCTACCGGGATCTCAAATCCGAATCGGTTATGCTCCCGTTGATGGACAGAGAAATTCCGATTATCAAAGACAGCTATGTGGACATGACGTTTGGCACCGGTGGATTGAAAGTCACACCGGCTCACGATCCCAATGACTTTGAGATCGGAATGCGCCACGACCTGCCTGCCATTAAAGTTATCGGAGATGACGGCAAAATGACGGCCGAAACCGGCCGGTTCAAAGGTCTGGATCGTTTCGACGCCCGCGAGGCCGTTGTCAATGCTTTGAAAAATAAAAAGCTACTCGAAAAAATCGAGCCCTATAAGCACAGTGTCGGCCATTGTTATCGCTGTCACACAATGGTGGAACCCAATCTTTCCAGACAATGGTTTGTTAAAGTAAAGCCCCTGGCCCGCAAAGCCATTGATGCGGTCAAATCCGGCCAAACCCGCATCATCCCGGACACATGGACTCGAACCTATTACGACTGGATGGAAAATATCCGCGACTGGTGCATATCCCGCCAAATATGGTGGGGGCATCAGATACCGGCCTGGACTTGTGAAGACTGCAACGAGGTGGTGGTAGCCATGGAGGCGCCCCGGACCTGTCCAAAATGCGGCAGTGATAAACTGGTGCAGGAAACAGACGTGCTCGATACCTGGTTCAGTTCGGCACTGTGGCCGTTTTCAACCATGGGATGGCCGGAGAAAACACCCCTTTTAAAAACGTTTTATCCGACATCTGTCCTGGTGACTGCATTTGACATCCTCTTCTTCTGGGTGGCGCGCATGATGATGATGGGCATCCACTTTATGAAAGATGTACCCTTTGATGACGTCTACGTCCACGCCCTGGTTCGAGATGAACATGGCAAAAAAATGAGCAAATCCACGGGTAACGTCATCGACCCCTTAACGGTCATCGAACAATACGGAACGGATGCATTCCGTTTCACGCTGGCGGCTTTCGCCGCCCAGGGCCGAGATGTTAAGATGTCCGAAAAACGAATCGAGGGATATCGCCATTTTGTCAACAAGTTGTGGAATGCGGCCCGATTTGCGCTGATGCATATCGATAAACCCCACAAGGAAATTAATACCGGCGTGCTGTCGCTTCCGGATCGCTGGATTTTGTCTCGACTCCATCACGTGACTCAAAAAACGGCAGAGGCAATCGATAGCTATCGCTTCAACGATGCGGCCTCAGCGGTTTACAATTTTGTCTGGCACGAATTTTGTGATTGGTACCTGGAGGCCATCAAACCGGCTCTATACGAAAAAGAGGGGCCTGAAAAACGCGCAACCACTCTGAGTGTTTTGTGGCGCGTTATGCATGATACCTTGATTTTGTTACACCCGTTCATGCCGTTTATCACAGAGGAAATTTGGCATACACTGCCGGGAACACAGGGCTCGATTATGAAAGCCGTGTTTCCCGCTGATCAAAAAGACGATGCTGCGGTCGCTGCCGAACATCAGGCTGAAGCGGACATGGACCTGCTAATTAAGCTCATTTCGGCCATCCGAAATATCAGGGGCGAAATGAACATTTCACCATCCAAGACTTTAGCCGCTGTTGTTCAAACCCAGGATGCAAAGGTTAACGATCTGATTGAAGCGCATCAGGATTTGATTATCAACCTCGCCAAGTTACACACTTTTGAGGTCAATCAGAATGCTGCGCGGCCAAAATCTTCAGCCACGGCTGTGGTGGGAACGGCCACCCTGTTTGTCCCTCTGGAGGGCATTATTGACTTTGATTTAGAAGCCCAGCGGTTAGACAAAGAATTAAACAAGCTGGCCAAAGAGCTGGCAACGGTTTCCAAAAAACTGGCAAATCGTAATTTTTTAAACAAAGCACCGCAGGATGTCGTTGAAAAGGTAAAGGCCAAACACACCCGCCTGCAGGAAAAGCAGCAAAAGCTGGAAGCTCATTTAAAAAGGATTAAGCAAATAGAGATCTAACCATCGGTTGCGCGTTGCGCGTTTCGGGTTACGAGTTGAATTTGCGAAAGCGCAAATAAAAGTTCTGCTGCACCCAGTGCGGTCGAATTTTTAAGAAAAGACGCAGAAGTCCGCCAATTGCGTAACGCAAAACACAGAAGTCAGAGAACAGAAATCAGAAGTAGGGGCGGGGACTTCGGCGAGCTCCGTTCGGCCTGAGCTCATGTCGAAGGCAGTCGAGCCGTTTATCCCCGCCTGATCAACATGTAACCCGCACCATG
>JASFIV010000303.1:0-5271 GCA_050122475.1 Desulfobacterales bacterium
AAACGCCATTGTCTATCTGTTTTGCAACAGCAATTCTTTTAAATTACGATAACAGAACCTATTTCAAAAATAGTAGATAACGTCCATGGGCGCGACAAAAACTGATTCAAAATGCGTGTGTACGAGCATACACGTTAGTATTCGAGTATTTTGAATCGGTTTTATGCACACCTTAATTTACATAAGAGCAGATGTGTAATCCCGATTTATCGGGGAAACAAAGCCCATGGGCGTTAGATGCATTTTTGGGTTAGGTTCTAATAGGCTTTTGCGAAAACTACCCGACTCTCACTCTTTTCACCGCAGAAAATGCAGCGGCCCTTGCCCGCTTCGCTATCAAAGGGAATGCATCGAATGGTCACCGCAAGATCCTCTTTGATTTTTGATTCACACTCGGCAGAGCCGCACCAGCCGGAAATGGCAAAGCCGCCATGGATTTCGGGTTTTCCCGCATTTTGCGGCGTAAAAAAATCATAGAACGTTTTCTGATCGTCAATCTCAATGGTGTGGGTTTCGCGAAAAGCCAGGGCCCGTTGAAATAGATTTTGCTGGATTTCATCCAGCGTTGTGGTGATATCGGCCACAAATTGATCGCGCTTAACGGGGATTTTTTCATTGGGCGCCTGGTCCCGCCGCCCTACAAAAACCGCGTTTTCGGCGATATCCCGCGGTCCGATTTCTACTCGCAGCGGGATTCCTTTTTTAATCCATTCCCAGCCGCGCGCACCCCCGATTTCACGATCATCGATCTCAACCAATATATGGCGATGGTGATACACTTTTGCGGACAATTCCCGCGCCAGCTTTTCAGTGTAATCCATGACGGTTTGGCGATCTTCGGGTTTGCGGATAATGGGCAGCAGCACAACATGGGCCGAGGCCACCCTGGGCGGTAAAATAAGGCCGTCATCGTCACTGTGAATCATGATGAGCCCGCCAATCATTCGGGTTGACGACCCCCATGAGGTCGTCCAGGCGAATTCTTCGGTTTCGTTGGCTGTTTGAAATTTAATATCAAATCCACGGGCAAAATTCTGGCCTAAAAAGTGCGAGGTGCCGGACTGCAGGGCCTTGCGGTCCTGCATCAAGGCCTCAATCGCCAGGGTATCCACGGCTCCCGGGAACCGTTCGGCCGGAGATTTGCGGCCCCGCAAAACCGGCATTGCCAGGTAATCCTCGACACAGGTGGTATACACATCCAGCATCATGTTTGTGCGCTCAATGGCCTCTTCCGCACTTGCATGCGCGGTATGCCCTTCCTGCCACAAAAATTCACTCGTTCTTAAAAATATGCGGGTGCGCATTTCCCAGCGAACCACATTGGCCCACTGGTTGATAAGGATCGGCAAATCGCGATAGCTGCTGATCCAGCGGGAAAATGAATCGCCGATAATGGTCTCGGATGTTGGGCGCACCACCAGCGGTTCGGCCAGTTTGCCGGCAGGCTCAAGGCCGCCGCTGTCGCCCTTTTCCAATCGATGATGGGTCACTACCGCACATTCTTTGGCAAAGCCCTCAACGTGTTCGGCCTCTTTTTCAAGAAAACTCAAGGGGATAAAAAGTGGAAAATAAGCGTTTTTTACGCCGGTGTCTTTAAATAGATTATCCATTGCCTGGACAATATTTTCCCACAGGGCGTAGCCCCAGGGTTTGATGACCATACAGCCCCTGACCGTTGACCGCTCCGCCAGGTCTGAAGCTTTGATGATCTGCTGGTACCATTCCGGGTAATCTTCGTTGCGTGTCGGTGAAATTGCGCTCTTGACTTGCTTTGCCATATTTTGCCTTTCTCAGATCACATCCAGTGATTAAATGTTGGACTCTTTACTTTCCAGATCAATTACATATTGCCGCACTTCATCCAGCAAGACATCCACCAGTTTTTCCTGCGCAAATTTTTTAACTACTCGGCCCTTTCGAAACAACACACCGGTACCATCTCCGCCGGCGATGCCGATGTCTACCTCTTTGGCTTCTCCCGGGCCGTTGACCACACAGCCCATGATAGCAATCTTGACCGGCTCGGTGGTGGTCATCAGTGCTTTTTCAACCTGCTCGACGATGTCAAATAGCTCTATATTACAACGCCCGCAGGTAGGGCAGGCGATGATTTCCGGCCCCCGGTGGCGAATATCAAGTGCTCTCAGGATCTCATATCCGACCCGCACTTCTTCAACCGGGTCGCGGGTCAAGGAAACCCGGATGGTGTCACCAATACCTTCAGCCAGCAACATTCCGATCCCCAGCGCTGATTTGACGATGCCGGGATAAAGGGCGCCGGCTTCAGTGACACCGACATGCAGCGGCAGGTCCGTTTTGGCAGACAGAAGCCGATAAGCTTCCAGCGTGCGATGCACATCGGAAGCTTTAAGTGAAATCTTTATCTGGTCAAAGTCCAGAGATTTAAGTAGCTCAACGTGGCGCAAACCGCTTTCCACCATGCCGGCCGCTGTAACACCATTGTATTTTTTCAGGATATCTTTTTCCAGGGATCCGGAATTGACCCCGATACGAATGGGAATATTGTGGTCCTTGGCACAATCAACCACTGCTTTGACTTTTTTCAAAGCGCCGATGTTGCCCGGATTGATGCGAAGCCCGTCCGCCCCGGCTTTGGCGGCTGCAATCGCCAGCCGATAATCAAAATGAATGTCGGCAATCAATGGAATATGGATCTGCTTTTTAATGGCCGCTACGGCCTTGGCAGCCTCCGGATCGGGTACGGCCACGCGTACGATTTCGCATCCGGCTTCTTGCAGTCGTTGAATCTGGGTCACCGTCGCAGTCACATCCGGTGTCGGCGTATTCGTCATGGATTGGACTGCAATGGGCGCATCTCCACCGATTTTGACGTTACCAACTGAAATCTGGCGCGTTTTTTTACGCTTAATCTTTAAATGTTGCATGAAAATGGTTATTTTTCCACCTGTAAAATTGTGGTATAGTCCCCCCGTGTTCCAATTGCAGCTGGTAGCGGGCTTTTAGTTGATGCTTAATCTCAAAATTAATGCGCATTAATCTGTCTGTAAAGTGGGCCTTTACCCGTTAAATTAGCACAAAAAGCAGAAATTTACGCCCGAAGCGCAAAACTGCCCGGGCGCTGGTTGCAAAAGCCCGACAACAGCAATCAAATATTGAGTGGTTTAGACATCTTACACTAACAAACGGATTTAGATTATTCAAGTAAAATAGCGCCGCCAAAGCAGCCGTGCACCTTGATCCACCTGGTTCGGGAACTTCAGGCACAGCCGCAGGCTTTTAGACATTATCAAAACGCATCGGGGATATCAAAACGATTATAGACTACCCGTTAAGCCGAACTTCCCTGTTTGGGAAGATTTTCGCGGAAAGCGGTGAAACCGCAATAGCAACTATTGCACAGACACATTCTCAGGAGTTCAACAATGAAACGTCAAAATGGTAAAAAATTTGCGGACAAACACGGTTCGGACGCTCAAATCGACTCCCGCATCAAAGACGCTCTCGGCCAACACACCCAAAATAATGAAGTCCCCTGCGCGGTGGCTTTTAAAATTGCCGACGCGCTGCAGGTTTCACCTGCTGATGTAGGCAAGACCGCTGATTTATTGGAATTGGAGCTGGTCAAATGTCAACTGGGACTATTCGGCTACAAACCTGACAAAAAAATTGTAGAGCCTGAAGCGGCTGAAAATCCAGAACTGGAGCAAACCATTCGGAATTCATTGATCGATGGCAAACTTCACTGCCGCACGGCCTGGGAAATTGCCAGCAGCCACGATCTTTCAAAAATGGCCGTCAGCGCTGTTTGTGAACACCTTGGGATCAAAATAAAGCCGTGCCAGCTTGGGGCTTTTTAGCCTCAGATGATTTAAGGTTGAGCCCACTTGAGACGATAATAAATAAAGGAAGGAAATCCGATCTGATCGGGACATGGACATTGTCCGTATCCATGAACCAGCCGGCCGCACAACGGTCTCATCAGCGGCGGATGATGATAGCTGATGGAAATATAAGGCCGGGGCTATTTTATAACATATTGAATTTGTTGTATTTTATATATATTTCATGCTTCTGAAGTCGGCCTGGAACCCGGAATAGGGTAAATTCGTTATCATTTAAAGCAGTTAAGGCTCAGTTTGAGTTGCACGAGGTTGGTATTGTGAGTCTGTCAGCAGTTAACAATATATTGCGCCAAAGAACCGGTTTTCAAATTACCGTCCTGATCATCTGGGGGGTGATCGGCTATTATGTGTTGAGTCCGGTAATCGGCGAATATCAATTTGTGACCCTGCAAAAAATATTGAAATCCGGACAGATGACGGTTGTTACGCGCAATACCGCTGACTGTTATTATCTTTACCGCGATCAGCCGATGGGCTTTGAGTATGAGCTGTCGCAGGCTTTTGCCGCATATCTGGGGGTGCGCCTCGAGGTAAAGGTTGTTGATCGGTGGCATGAGATGGTCAAAGCCGTAAACCATGGTTCGGCCGCGTTTATCGCCGCCAGCGAGCCTATTATGCCACATCTCCAGCAGGCCGTTGTTTTTTCAAACGGCTACATGGAAGTATCACAGAAAATTATCACCCATCGCAAAAATGCCCACATTAAATCCATAGCGGATCTATCCGGTAAAACCATAGACGTCAGAGAAGGAACGGCTTATCAGCAGCGCCTGGCAGAGCTGAAAAATCAGGGAATCGACCTGTCAATCCGGCTGCATGCGGATTTACCAACCGAAGAACTCATTCAAAAAGTGGCCGAGGGGGAGATTGATTTTACGATTGCCAACAGCAATATCATTTTAATCAACCGACGAAATTTTCCGGGGGCGGTCAGTACCGGATCGATTAACGATCGTCTGCAATTGGGCTGGGCCGTCTATCCAAAATCCTCAGAACTTCGCGATCGCATAAATGAATTTTTCAAGGCGATTAAAGAAAGCGGCAAATTCGATAAGATTTACCAGAAATATTACGGAGACAATAAAGATTTTGATTACGTGGATCTAAAAGCGTTTCACCGGCGTCTAAAATCCAGACTTTCCCGTTACAGTCCGTTTATCAAGGTTGCCGCCAACAAACACGGGTTTGACTGGCGACTGATTGCGGCCCAGATCTACCAGGAATCCCATTTAAACCCCTGGGCCAAAAGCCAGGCCGGTGCCAGGGGCCTGATGCAGATTATGCCTGCCACCGCCAGAAGCCTGGGCGTCACCGATCTTTTCGATCCGGTCCAAAACATCAATGCCGGTGTACAACATCTTAAAAACCTGTACGAGATGTATTATCA
>JASFIV010000304.1:0-5260 GCA_050122475.1 Desulfobacterales bacterium
TGGTCCAATTTGCTAAAATCCCGGGCGGGGGAGGGCGTTTCAAAGCCGTAAGTTGCGTGGTTGCGAATCACGTGTAATAGCGCGTCGCAATCCCTGACGGCCGTCCAGAGTGATGGATCTGCGGCGCTGTCTTTCATAAGACCCGGCAAAAAGTATTCAACCTGGGCATAGATGGTTTTTTGCGGATTGACCATCCGGCTTAACGCGTCGACGCGATCATCCGGCACTCGGACCGTGGCAATCCGATCCCGCCCTTTGTGCTCGGGACCGGTGATATTCTGGGTTAACGCATCAAATACAGTTGATTTGCCGGCACGCGGCAGGCCAATTATGCCTAGCTTCATATCAGGCCTCAGGAATGCTTTGGACCGATTCAGGGATGGAAAGAACCTACCATTGACATTGGAGATGAAGCAAATAAAAAATTTTCGAACTGTGCGGGTTCAAGTTTTGGCCGTTGATTCTACGGGTTCGGCTTCAATTTTGGGGGCATCATCGGGTGCCACAATTTGCCGGCGGAACGGATTGTTGAAGAGCAGCACGGTGACAATCGGCAGTATCAGACCCATGGCGCTGACGGCTAACATTAATATTCCCAACTGTTCGTATTGGCCCCGCGGGATAACAAAGAGTTTGTTTAAATAATTGGTGCCCAGGCTGCTGGCAGAAAGGGCCAGATTGGTAAAAGCCGCCATTACCGCAAAATAGGTAGCCTTTTTATCCCGTGGCGCTTCTTTGGCGATCCAGGCCAGCATGGGAATCATGGCCACCTGTCCCAGGGGCGAATCGGCCATGGTGTCGATGATGGCGATGGTGCGCGCGCCAAAGCCGAAATGGGCCTCGGTCCAGACATGCAAACCATAATACATGCCGATAAACGGTAGAATCATGATGGTATTGTAGACCGATAAAAATACCACGAGATATGGCACCGGATGGCGGCCCATCCAGCTGCGCAGGGCAAACATACCGGCAATGGCCAGCAAAGAGGCGATCTGGCGCAAGGTACCGAAAAAAGCCTCGTCAAAGCCCAAGACGTCGATTTGCCACCACTGGGCACCGGGACCGAATGTCGGCATGGCGCGAAAGACAAAAATGATAATCGCAATACCAATGATTTCACGACGCTTGACGGGGTCCATCTCCTGCACCAGCTGATGGATCAGATAGCCGATAATGCCCAGGGAGCCGACAAAGATGATTTCCTTTTTTAACTGCAGATCTGAAAGCCCCAACAGCAGCGTCATGACCACAAATATTGCGCTGCCGCCCAGAATATACCAGTTGGGGGACGTCAGGCTGTCATGGGTCTGCAGCATCTCATCAATTTGTTTGGCCGAGAAGCCTTCTTTTCGCAGCTGACGGCGCTGATGGCGGGTGGTCCAGCTGCCCAGAGTCACGCCTAAAACAGAGATCAGGGGTATGACCAGAGACCATTTATACATGATCTCATAGGAGAGGATGCTTGCCAGCCAGCCGCCTAGCCCCGCCACCAGGGCGCTGCCGCCGATGATCGCGATGCGCCCCAGGGTCTGCATGGTGACATGCATGCGCTGCAAAGTGTCCTCCGGTATGGGCTTCCCGTCCTCATCGACGGGGGACACGGCTTCAACGGTCATGGCGTCTGCCACAACGTCCTGCAGAACGAAACCCACTGGAGACAGCAGCACCGATATAATGTACCAGATATCAAGCGGTAGAAACGATGCCATCCAATGCTGGTGTCCGGTCAAGCCCACCATGATCAGCAAACTGAGGGCCATCAGGGTGGCCCCGAAATAGACAAAAGCGGCTTTGCGGCGCCAGAACAAATCCACCAGATGCCCCAACGGCATCTTCAAGGCCCAGGGCAGGCCGGCCCAGAAAGCCAGGCCTGCTAAAAATGCAGCCGATAATCCCAGTTGCTCTTTGACAAAAAAAGATTCGATGATACCGGTAAATCCGGAAACGCCGGCTGCCAGATAGACCATCAACGGCGGTAGGTAACTCCAGCGCATTTCACGGAAAATTCCCAGAAAATCCCGCCTAAACCAGTTCCACAACCGGCGTGTGATGGGAGTGCTTTTGGTGTCTTTAGATCGTTCAGCAGTCATGATTTCCTTCGGTCAAATAGCGCACCGTGGACGGTGACGTTCTTTGACTTATGCGAATCCGTTGATGTTTGGAGCTCATTGAACAAACCTTTGGTCATCCGGTTTAATGTCCTATCTTCCAAATATTTTACGAAATTCCGGTCGTTTTCACAAGGGCGGTTGCGTCATTGATTTGAGGAATTTTCAAATCACTTAAAACCCATATCACAGGATTTCGACCCGCATACCACCCTGAGCAAGGTTGAAGGGCAAATCAAAAAAATCCCCTGTTTGGTCTTCGGAAATTATGATTTGGGATTTATTGGATATTTGACGACGGGTACTTGGAATTTTTCGTATGGAAGATCTATAGTGGCTGTCAAGAAAACGTTCCGATTGCGGAACATTTTTTTGCGACAACCACCATGTTGGGGCGAAGCTGAAAGCGAAGACCAATTATGCCGCCATCCTTTTTTCGGAACATTATTATGACAGGCGCTATAATCGAATTTACGGGTAAACACCAAATGCTTCTGGCGGCCATTACTCCGGAGATGAACGGCGTTCTTTAATTTCCGGCATGTCCGGCAGGGAGATGGTGCCTTCCGAATCAAATGGCAGCACGCTGGGAAAAGCACCAGCTCCCAGGCGCAGCTTGCCTTTAATCCGATATTGCAATTGCTCCTGGTTGTGCATGCCAACGGCGCTCTTTATGATGTCGAATACCGATGAATATACGCGTAGTGGCAACAGCTCGGTGCCGTAAGCCGGGATTTCAACATCGGATTCTGAAACACCGATAGCAAAAGCTTTACCGTTAAGTTCTATTTCACTCTCAACGCCCTTGATCGTTAGGGGCGTTTCATTGGTGTTAAACACCCGCAATTGCACCTCAAAGACGGTTTCAAGCAGGTTAAACGACTCGGGTCGGATATTGGCCAGTTTGACCCGCGGCGGCTCCATGCGCTTGCCCACTCCGGCACAGCCGGCCAGATAAAAAGATACAACCGCGGCGATGACCATTATTTTGCTTACGCTGAGCGTTAACCTCATTGATTGAGTATTCCTTTCAGAAGCTGCTTGCCGGTTTCCTCAAGCTTATCTTTGTCCAACAAGTCTTCGGGTTTCTCGGTCCCTTGTAGCGCATCTTGCAACTGCTTTTTGGCAACCCCCGCCAGATCCGGTGCAAACTTGGGGTTTGAAAAAGTGCCGGATACGATTACGGGTACCATGAGACCCGACCGAGCCTCGGTGTCACCCTGTCCTTTGATGGTGCCGACCACTTTGGGCTCCACCCGGAAGTCCAACGCCTCTGTTACCAGGTTGGCATTTCCGGCTGCTATAACCCGGATCAACGGTGATTTCAGGCTGGTTTGCGGCGTGTTGACCAGCCCGTTTGTAATGGTGAAGGGTGCACTGAGCTCGGAAAAGTCGGTTCGCGGCCGCTCGGAAGGTCTTTGTGCCAGGCCAAAAGCGGCTTTGACATTGCGAACCATGCCGGCCAGATCGATACCGACAATGGCACCGTCGTTAAATCGCAACTGGCCGTCACCGTTTAGCGTTTGTTTTATCTGATCCGGATCGTCACCGGCCATGGCCAGGTTGAGCTGCGCATTGGTAACGCCTTCTAAAATATCTTTTTCCAGAACATCGCGCATCAAGGGGCCAACCTGGACGCCGGCCACTTTCAGGCTCATGTTGCTTTTCGGCGTCTGGGTCTGCACATTGAAATTGCCTTTGCCGCTAACGTTGCCCTGGTACATCGCCATTTGTAGCGGGTCAAGATTGAAAATACCGTTTTTGGCTTTGATTTGAACGAGCAGATCTTTGATTTTGGCCTTGCTGGCCACCAGTTGACCGATTTTAATACGCCCATCTAAAATAAGCTTTCGCAGGGGCGCATAATCGGTCGCTTTCTTTGGGGCTTCTTTTTTAGCGGGCTCGGACTGTTGCTCTGATTTTGGGGGAAGATAACGATCCAGGTTGATCTGGTCCAAATTCATATCAAATGCCAGATTGGGTCTTGAAAAATCGGAGGCTTTGAGCGAAAAATTGAGCGTCGATTCATCCAGATTCAAAATTCCATTGGACACCGCAATCCGGGAAGCGTCTCCTTTAAGAGTTGCCTTGAGCGCGACACGCTCCAACGCTTCTGGATCCGATGTGGCTACGGGAAACGGTTGATCCAGGGCGGCCACCAGTTGACGGGGGGAAAACGGTTGCATTTCGACGGCCAGATCGATTCCGGGTGTTGACCCTGGGTTCATCACCTTGCCTTTTAATGTCAGGACAAGCTCTTTAAGCGCATTAATGTCAAGATCCACGGGAATGGCGGCTTGTTTAAAGTCCTTGCCCACCGGCCCGATGGTCCCCGCCACCGAGATCGGCTGCTTATCGAGTTGCGCTGAAAAAGACAGTTTGATCGGTTGGTCAAGAGAAACATTGTGCAGGTTTAGATTAACGGCTGTTATTTCTTTACGGGTCTGGGCTGAGTGGTCAATATAAAAAACCGATCCATTCTTCAAGATACACTCTCCAATTGTCAGGTCTTTAATCGGCAAACCGGCTTCGGCGCTTGGCGTCTCAGGGGTCTCTTTCTTCTTTGGGGCAGCTGTTTTGTCTGCAGCCGGAACGATTGGATCCCAGTTAACCCGCCCGTCCTTCTTTTTAACCAGGGTAATGGAGGGTTCGGTTAAAATAAAGCGTTTGACCTGAATGTTTTTGGAGAGCAGCGGCAGCAGTTTTACCCTGACTTCAAAAGACTTTACATTGATAAAATCTTTTTCTGCAAATCCAGACGAATTTCCCAGTTGTGCATCAGAAAAGGAAACACCGGCCCACGGAAAAAGCGACAGGCTCAGGTCATCTCCAATGCTAAAAGGCCTGCCGGTCTTGTCAGTGACAAGCTTTTCAATTTCGGGTTTATAGTCTCGAATATCTATGAAAGCCGGCGCAATCAGCAAGGTGGCAATAACAAGCAGCACCAGGCCGACACATATGATCAATCCCCACTTGATCGCTTTGTTCATTGTCTTCCTCCTTTTGATGAGAGCCATGCGATGTTGAGTTAATCTACTCACCGGATGTGCCAGTGTCAATAAAAGGGGCGATGAAGACCAAAGATCATGACCGGATCTCCGCCTCGCCAATGCGATCACGTCTTAAAATCGATTACCGTAATTTAGGTA
>JASFIV010000305.1:0-5253 GCA_050122475.1 Desulfobacterales bacterium
CCCGGAAAGGGTGGCTCAGCTTTTTTGCCTGGGCTGCCGGTTTAAAGGGGAGATAAAATGTCATTTTACGGGGGGATTGATCCATACGAGAGCTACCGCTTTGGTTTCGATACCATCGATAGTATTGAAAAGCAGCGGACCGTTTCACCAGCGCTCAAAGAGCAGCCGGTTTCACGGTATCGCGAGCAGATGGACGACACCACACGGCATGTACTGCGGATGCGCAAGGCACTGGAGGCCGTCAAGGAGCTCATACCGGCATCTACCGCATCTTCTGAAATTGAAGTCAACGTAGCTGCCAGCGCCAGCTCTGCCTCAAATCTTAGCTTAACCCAGCCGGCGCCTGCAACGTCTACAACCCTGCAATCGACCGAAGAGGTCAACAGCGCCACAACTTCCTATTCACCGACCGAGCCTACATGGACAGGCGCTTCGACAGCACAGGCTACGGTCAGCGGTGAATACGACGGCTCAAGCGGCACCGATACGCTCACCTTTCAGGTATCCCGGGGCGGCACCCACGGTAGCGTCAACCTGCAGATAGAAGTCTACGATTCCAACAATACCCAAATTGACACCATCAATATCAAAAAAAATGATGCCATTGACAAGCAATACGCGATGGATAATGGCCTTGTATTGACCTTCAGCGCCGGCGACCTGAAGAAAAACGACACCTTCACAATGGCCGTTTACGACAACGTCGAACAAACAGTGGACCCGGACAAGCCCTTTAATGGGACGGGCAGCGATGATCCCAATCTTCAATACGGCCTGAATGTCACCAGCGGCTCTTTTCAGGTCAATGGCACCACCATCAGCGTTCAAGAAACGGATACCATCAATACCGTGCTGGATACAATCAACCAATCCGATGCGGGCGTGACAGCCACCTTCGACACGGCTACCGAAACGGTATTGCTGACCCAGGATACGCCCGGCTCGACCCATGACATTGTCGTTGAAAACGACAGCTCCGGATTTCTGGCAGCCACAAAACTGGAGGGCGCCACGGCCACCCCCGGTGAAGATGCGGAGCCCGAAAAAACGCTGTCACAAGAAGCGCAATTCGCCAGTGTTCAAAGCGGCACCATCACCGTCAATAGTGTCGCCATCGACATTGATGTTAATACCGATACGTTGAGCGATGTCCTCGATCGCATTACCGCCTCTGCGGCAGATGTAACGGCAAGCTACAGCAGCGCTTCCGAGCGGGTCTCTGTAACGGCAAACAACTCCGACGATCAGCTCACCCTTGACAGTGGAGCGACCAACTTTTTTGCAGCCGTGAACATAACAGACGGCACCTATGAACCGGTGAACGAAACCGTCGAGGTGCAGACCGAAGGCGTCGATACGGTCAATGCGTCGGATCTGGTGGCGGAATATGCCAAAGCCTACAATAATGAGCTGACCGCCGCAGCGGGTGCCGAAACGCAAGTGGCGGCAACGACCGATACCCCTGCTGATACCCAAATGTTGGGCAAGCTGGTTGATATCATGTCCGATTCCATGAATGCCCTGTTCGATGATGCGGCCATCAGCGCTTCTTCAGACGTCAATACCGAAACGGTGCGAAATAATGTCCGGGATGCGGTGGCATCTTGGTTTGATTCCGAAGGGCCTCAATACGACACCGACTTTGGCATTGGTTTTGATTTTGAAAAAACCAAAGAAGGGGTATTTACATTCTCAGCGGCCAACCGCAGTCAATTTGAGTCGGCGCTGGCATCCCCGCAAAGTGCTGCTGCGGTGCACGAAGCGCTTTTTGGTACCGAATCAGAGGGGCTATTCAATCAGCTGCATGCCGCCCTGACGGAAGCCGGCAGCGATTTTGATGTGGATCCGACCGGCCTGTTTTTAGATTTAACCGTCTAAATTTGGGTTCAGAGCTTCGGGGTTCAACGGTTTAGGGCTTAATAGTTTATCCTTTTGGCATCTGGCTTCTCGCTTCGACTCGGCTGAGCCCTTCGGCCGTGAGCTCAGGGCCGAACGGCTCGTCGCAGTCTGGCTGCTGGCCAGTAAACCTGAACCAGAGACCCGTAGCCTTACACTTATTGTTTCCTGAAACTGAGTTGCCTCGTATTATCAAAGGGCGAATTGCCAGTACCCAATAGCGAATACCCCATTAACTGCCCCAAAGGGTAATCACCACCGCACCGGCCACCATCAGCAGGGTACCGATGGTCCGCACGGCCAGATTTCTCTCCTTGAAAATAACCCCGCCATAAATTAGCCCGATGATGACGCTCAGGCGCTTGACCGATATCATATAGGCCGCTTTGGTCAGTGAAATCGCAAAGGCATGCAAGAGGATATGGGCAAAAAATAAAAGGCCGGCAACGATGCCTTTTTGGCGGCGGGCGGCAAAGGTTTGCCATTTAATTTTGCCGCAGGCCCGAAATAGAACCAGCAGCACGATATTTAAGGTCGTAAAAAAAGTGATCGCAAAAAACAGGGGTGATGAATGCACGATGGCCTGTTTACCGAACACGGCACCCAGGCTGTACACAAAGGCCACAATAAGCATCAGCCAGGAGCCTTTCTCCCGTAAAATGGCTTTTAACGGCGCTAGAGCAGAGTGCCTGCCGGGAGCCAGATTTAAAATATAGCCCCCCGCACAGATAATGCAAATGCCGGATATTCCCAGGGCATTGGGCATCTCATCTAAGACCAGAGCGCCGGTCAAAATCATAAACACCGGTGTAAACGACAGAAACGGCAGCGTTAAACTCAGGGGCGAAACCTGAATCGCGCGCAAGTGCAGAAAAAATCCGATTCCATTAATGGGCAGGCTGATCAAAAAGGCACTGAAAAAGGTGCTGTCCAGGGGTGGAACCGGCACAAAAGGTAAGGTCAGGACCTGCAGGGGCAGACTGTAGATCAGCGGATAGGCCAGCATCTCGTAGGTGCTTAGATCGGCGAAAAACTTTTTCACCCAGGCATCATGAGAGGCAACCGCCAGCGCGGTCAAAAATGAGAATATAAACCACAGCATCCGCTAAGTGTTCCTTGTTGTCTGCATGAAGCATTGATATCAGTTCCAAACAACTTAGTCTTCTCACCCGCATCTTTCAAGAGTAGATCTTGCCCAGGAAGTATGACAATGATATAAATGAGGGATTGAGCGTTTTTTTATTTGGAGGGCAATTCCAATGGAACGTGCCAAAATATTTAAGCTCTTAAAATCTGATGACCCCATGGAGCAGGTGTTGATTAAAGGCTGGGTGCGCACCCGGCGTGATTCCAAGGGGTTTTCCTTCATCGAGGTCAATGACGGCTCCAGCCTGAAAAATATCCAGGTCGTTGCGGATGAAAAATTATCCAATTATCCGGAGATCAAAAAACTGACCACCGGCTCGGCTGTTACGGTCATGGGTCGTTTGGTTGAATCCCAGGGAGGCGGCCAGCGCTGGGAAATCCAAGCCAATGATCTGGAAATCATTCATCTGGCACCCGAAGACTATCCGCTGCAAAAAAAGCGGCATACCGATGAATTCTTAAGATCCATCTCGCATTTAAGACCGCGCACCAACAAGTATGGTGCCGCCTTTCGCATCCGCTCTGAAATGGCTTTCGGCATTCATAAATTCTTTCGGGAACGCGGCTTTCGTTATCTGCACTCCCCAATTCTGACCGGCTCGGACTGTGAGGGCGCCGGGGAGCTGTTTCAGGTAACCACTCTGGATCTGAGCAAACCACCCCAAAAGGAAGGCAAGGCCGATTATGAGCAGGACTTTTTCGGCAAAGAGGCGAACCTGACGGTTTCAGGACAATTGTCGGCCGAGATGTTTGCCCTGGCCCTGGGGGATGTTTACACATTCGGGCCCACTTTTCGGGCCGAAAACTCAAACACCCGCCGCCATGCCGCCGAGTTTTGGATGGTGGAGCCGGAGATGGCCTTCTGTGATCTGGACGGCAACATGGATCTGGGTGAAGAACTCATTCGCGAACTGACCACCTATGCCATCGATACCTGTGGTGAAGATCTGGAGCTTTTCGCCCGCTGGGTGGATAAAAACCTGATGCCCACTCTGGAAAACATTGCCCAATCCGATTACATCCGTTTGCCGTATCGTGAAGCTGTGGACATCTTAAAGCAATCCAATAAAAAATTCGAGTACCCCGTGGGCTTCGGCCACGATCTGCAAACCGAACATGAACGCTTTTTGACCGAGGCGCATTTCAAAAAACCCGTCATTGTGTATGACTACCCCAAATCCATCAAGCCGTTTTATATGCGGGTCAATGACGATCAGGAGACCGTGGGTGCCATGGATGTCCTGGTGCCGCGCATCGGTGAAATTATCGGCGGCAGCCAGCGTGAGGAACGCCTGGAAGTGCTCGAAGCCCGCATGGATGAAATGAAAATGGACAAAGCCCCCCTGTGGTGGTATCTGGATGCCCGCCGCTACGGCAGCGTGCCTCACAGTGGCTTCGGTCTGGGCTTTGAGCGCTTTTTGATGATGATCACCGGCATCCGCAATATCAGAGATGTAATTCCTTTTCCGCGCACACCCCAAAACATTGAATTTTGACCAGAGGCAACATCTGAAAATACCAACCAAACAGACGGCGGTTGCATTTTTCAATCGTCGTCTGTTCTTGTAAGGGTTTGACTTTTTTCAAGAAAAAAAGCTATAATACGGGTAATCCATGGCTAAATCTGGCATCAAAATGAGTGATCAATTCGAATAGCGCGCATCCTTTACGAATGCGGCATTCGGTTTCAGGGCATCAAAACTGCAGCAGCAGGAAAGGCTTGTTTGGAATGGACAACATACAACGCGGAAAATTGATTCTAAAATCAGTCCCGGGCGGAGAAGCTGAAGAAAAAGTCGTCATGTTGCTGTTAAAATTTGCAAAAACAGCTTCCGCTATGGAGTTAGCCCAAAAGGTTCGAAACGTACCGTATACACTCAGCAATGATATTGAAGCCGAAAAAGCGCACATGTTCATCGAAGCGTTTCAAAAATGCGGGGCAACTGCAGTGTTCATTCCCCATGTAACCGAAAAACCCGCTGCCGAGCAGTCAGCCCCTGTCCAAAGGCCTCCGGTTTTTTCTTTTGAATCAGATCCATCTTATATGAATGAGGCGACTCCGCCGCCCATCCATGTAAAGCCCCAAAAAAACGGCGTCCGTCGTTTAACCATGATACTGGTCATCATCTTGCTCCTGTTGTCCTTTGGTTTTCTGATCTGGCAGCTCTGGCCTTTTATTGGCGATAGAATTCAGGAAATCATCAACTTTAT
>JASFIV010000306.1:0-5246 GCA_050122475.1 Desulfobacterales bacterium
GGATTGATGATTTGAACTTCATGGCCTCGTTTGCTGGCGGCCTCAACTAGACTTTGAGTAGAGTAAAGCTCGGGCTTGCGGGAAAGTATGCCGATTTTCATTTTTTTGCTTTCTTAATCTTTTTAGTTTGGTATGATTTTGCTAACTTTCGTCCGGTTAAGTAGGTCCAGCCTGGATTTATCAAAAATCTATTTTCCACCGCCTTCCGCCCAAGAAGCATCCTGAAAAGCATCGGGTCTCTGTTTGTCAGCGTAATGTCGATCGGCCAAGACACAGTCCCCAATTTCGCTGTTGTCTGAATCACATACCGTTTTTCAAAATGTCCACCTGAATCTTTTACCCGGCGCTGCTCCAACACGGGCGCCTCACAAAAGCATTCTATATCTTTTCGTCGCTGCAGCGGATGGATACCGAACCGTACCATGCGTTGACCATCGGTATGAAACTCTTCTAGGTTGAATATGTGCAAGGCTGAAGTGCGAGCCCCCGTATCGATTTTAGCTTTAACAGCCGGTATCCCCAAATCTGGTAACGCGATCCATTCCTTCCAACCAATAATAGCTGTCGGTAGTATTTTTTGTTTTTTCATCATTTACACAACCGTGTGCATGCGTCTTAAATCTTCTTTTTTTCCAATGACCACAATAACATCCCCCGCCTCCAATGCCTCCGACGGCATGGGATTATAAACCATGTCCCCTGATAGCTTTTTGATGGCCACGATGATCACCCCAAAATCTCTTCTAAGATTGCTGTCAATCAGGTTTTTGCCGATCAGACTGGATTTATCCCCGATGGTGGCTTCTTCCATCATCAGGCCGAGATGTGAACCCATCATGGCACAATCAATAAAGTCCACGACCGTTGGCTTTTTGAGCATCTGAGCAATGCGCCTTCCACCAATCAGATACGGCGATACGACCCGGGTTGCACCAGCCCGAAAAAGCTTGGCTTCGTTTTGCTCTTCTGAAGCTCTGGCCAGCACAAAAACATCTGGTCGGAGGCTTTTGGCGGTCATCGTAATAAAGACGTTGTTGGCATCCGAATTCACGGCGGTAACGATTCCTTTAGCTTTCATGATACCGGCCTGCATCAACGCTTCCTCAGTTGTTGCGTCCATATCCAGGTAAAGGTATTTAAGAGCTTCGATATGCTCAATGACTGTCGGATCCTGTTCGATAATGACAAAACTAATATTGTCATCATTAAGTTCGCTACAAACAATCCGACCGATGCGTCCAAAACCGCAAATGATAAAATGATTTTTTAATTCGGAAACCTGTTTCTGCACTTTTATCCTCCCGAAGATTTTGATCAGCTCGCCCTCGACCAATGCCCTGACCAGCACACCGATCGTGTAGGTACCGGCAGTGATGCCCAGGACAATGATAACGACCGTTATGATGCGCCCGTTCTGCGAGAGCGGTATAACTTCGGCGAAACCGACCGTGGTAATGGTGATGATCGTCATATAAAAGGCTTCAAACAGCGGCATGTGTTCAACGAAATAGTATCCACAGGTGCCGAAGGCGGTAATTCCGATAATCATCAGCAGCGAATACCGCAATTTTTTCGATTCCATCACAACTCCGAAGATAGCAGTCGCCCTTATGGGCTGTTAGAGCGCTCTTTCAACCCGCTAAAAATGCCGCGGCAGAACCTTTCAGCCCTGCCGCTGACACCGTGAATTTTTCAAATGATAGGCTTTTAACTTGTCTAAGTAACTGAAATCTTAGCAACGATAAATCAATTTATCGCGGGACTTAATTGAGGAAATCTTTTAGCGTTTTGCTGGCAACAAATCTAGGTGCCTTGGATGCTTTTATTTTTATGGCCTCTCCAGTCTTGGGATTGCGGCCCATTCGCGATTTTCTTTTGGCCACCTTGAATGTACCGAATCCGGCAATAGTAATCGGCTGTCCTTTTTTCATGGCTTTGGGTATGCATGTAAAAATGGAATTAACGGCGGCCTGAGCTTCCTTTTTGGTGCTGACAACTTTAGCCACTTCAGTAATAAGATCTGCTTTATTCATCTGATTCTCCTTTTCCAAAATTTAATTTATAAATCTGCTTAGAGGGTGTTTCTGCAAAGCGAACAATATTTCCGAGGCTTGCCCCTCCCAATCCAATGAAAATTCAACATATGCCGTTCACCACATTTCGGACAGACGCACTCGATTGCTGTTTTCTCCGGATCTTTTTGTTCACCCTGTTCGTTTTCTACTATGCGATACGGCCAGTCATTTTCCATTACATGCGTCTCCCAAACTTCAAGCCCCTGTGATTCGTTCAAATGTTTCCTGTTTAGTTTTGCATTTGATGCAACGTCTGGCGATCGGCCTTGCTTTTAATCGCTCAATCGCAATCTCCCTGCCGCAATCTTCACAGATTCCGTATTCCCCATTTTCAATGTCTTCCAGGGATTGGCGGATTTTTTTGATAAGCATGCTTTCGCGGTCCCGGATTCGAAGAGCAGTGCTTCTGTCGGATTCAAAAGAAGCGCGATCCACATAGTCGGCCATAAACACTTCGGCTTTTAACAGCTCATCGACTGTCATGCCTGCAGAATGTTTTAAATCTCTCAACCAAAGGGTCAACTGGTCTCTAAAATATGCCAATTCTGTTTCTTCCATTTTACAAGCCCTGTCTGTTTGCATGATTTTAAAATCTGAAGTAACCGATGACAATTGCATTTAGATTCCAAAAAGGAAGTCGTCTTCCAGGATAGAATCTTCTGAATCTGAATTTTCATTATCAAAAAGATCCAGGTCATCATCGCAAGAGAGATAAGGTGAGAAATCGACCCCATACAGATCTTCGCTGCCGTACTCTGTATCTGGATCCAGTGAGAATCTGGAAAGATATTTCCTATCAGAATCGTACATTGCTCATTCCTCCCAAAGTGCAAAATCATATTGAATTTTATTGCGGTAACCCCGTTTACGTTCTTTATGTTTTTTCCCCGCTTGAAAATTCTTTGTCCTAAATTTTTCCCTGCGCCGCATCGGACTTTGCTTGGGCGCATTTAAATCGGGGTCGGTGTAGCCGTCAGATTCATCAGATGAATCTTCTGACGGGTATGAATTGTGAGAATAAATTTGTCTTTTCATTGGAACCCTCTTTTAGTTTGGGTGACAAAATCGCCAGCCACTGCTGTCACGATTAGACTGCCTATTGATTCGACATGCTGTTCTCACAAGCATCTTTTATGACCTTATACTGCCGAACACAGAGGATCGAGCGACCATTTAGTTGTTGCCTGAGTTTACCTTGAACGGACACTTTTTTATACGTCAAGTCCAATAATTCCTTGCCGGCGCCACTAAAGTCGATTTCATATTCTTTGCGGTCGTCCGTATGAATAGCAATACGAGCAGGTTTGCCCTGCTCGTTCCATCTCGACGGCATGATTATTCCTTCTATGGATGGTGGGCCGGATGCCTTCTTGTTTTTATTGGTGCGCAAAACTCACCTCCATCTAATCCGCATAAATCCTACAGTTGGGTGGTAATAAAATGTCTTGGCGGGTTGACTTCATTCCGGCACAATCTTAAATGACTTTACGGTGATTATTTTCATGTCATCTTTTTCTTCGACTGTACCGGTGACCTGTACCTTTTCGGCGATATAGTTTTTTACCAGATCATCCCCCATCGGCGTTTCGGCAACATCATAAATTGTATTATTCGCCACAATTTGAAAGGTATCGTTCACTTCTCCAACAATCGTTATCTCAGCTGCGAAAACAGTGTAAGCATAAACTAAAAACGATGCTGCAAAACATAAAAGCACAAAAAATATAATTTTATTTCGTGTTTCCATCAGAAATTACTCCTCAAAATATCGTTTCGAGCATTTCATTTTATTGTCGCAACTTTTACGCCTCAGTTGTCCTCATTTGCGATTCAGTTTTGCGAACTCGCCCATACCCGATTTGTAGGGGATACGGTTACATGGTATGGGCGAGCCGCGGCGCGTGTCCGCTATTTGCTCAGTGATGAGCATGCGACATTCTAATCATCATTTAGCAACTGCTGTGCCAAATTATTAAGTATCTGATATTACATTTAATATTAGAATTATGGGTTCATTTTGCGGAACCTTCTGTTCCGAAACCACCCATAAGATTCGAACATGGGGAAGTAGTGGAAGAGATTTGTCTCTAACTATTTGGAATGATTCATAATAAAACCGGAATCTTTAATTCCGGTTTTATATCAGGTCGGAATTGAAAGTTCCGGTAGGCTATAGGTCTGCACCAAAAAAATTGGTCAACATGATATTCAGCCATCTGCGGAGCACGGCATATGAATAGTACTGAGCGGCGATATCATAATTGGCGTTGACCATATTTGCGCGACGCGCGGTAGTTTCTAAAATAGCTTTGACGTTTGACACGGTTTTGCGCGTCAGATATCCATCCATGACAATTAAATCAAATCCTTTGGGCTCGATGTCCTGCACAAAAGTAGCATAGCGATTGATCAGCAGCGGCTTTTTGAAGTAAACAGCCTCTAAAAAGGCATTACCGAAACCTTCATATAGACTCGGATAGGTAATGAAATCAGCGTGCGGATATACATCCCAGAGTGAATGGGTTTCTTCTTGGTTCACATCCGGGTTCATAGGATCGGACATATGGATGTTGAAGGTGCGCAGGTCAACCCCGCGTTGTCTGGCATCTTCCTTTAGCCATTCGGCATATTCAAAGCCTTCGTCCCCGGCTTCATGAGTGATGATCAGTTTATAGCGCGGATCGTTTAATTCCTCGACCAATTGGATGGCATGTTCGATCCCTTTGCGCTGGATGATGCGGGTTGGCTGTACAATTTTAACATCATTTTTTTGCAGCCCGATCAACTGCCAGAAGGCTTCGGTTTGCATTTCGTTGATTTGGGGCGGGTTCTCGAAATCCAGCACATTGGGGATAATAATTGATGAAATCCCCGTTCGTAGAGCCAATTCCTCCTGCGCCGCCGAATTGATGACCACATGTTCGATACTGGGTAGCTTCGGTGGAAATGCCATTCTGAGATAATCACCGACGGCATTGACAGCAAAACGAGTCCTTTCCCAGTAGAAATCATGATGGTGCGCAATGGTGGGAATCTGGGTTTCGGCAATTATTTCGGTCAGCGCGATACCTAAAGGTATATGCATTGGAATGGTCAGAATATTTTCAGCCACCAGAAGATGGATGTCAAAGGCCCGGATGAATTCATTTAGCTGTTTCTTTAGATGGGCTT
>JASFIV010000307.1:0-5221 GCA_050122475.1 Desulfobacterales bacterium
CATTGCCCGCACCGTTTCCCCGGCACGGGCTCGCTCGGCGCCGTTGCCGCAATGGATATTGATAAAATCGGCCGCTGCGAGCAACTCGGCCGCCTGCTCTAAGGCAGCCGGGTCTGCCGGCAGGTTTGCTGTAAGGCGATACTTTTCCGGAGCCCAGATCTGGGCGGCAGAATCATCATTGCGTTCGTTTATGATATCTTCCGGGATTAAGATGTGTGTCGGGCCCGGTCGGCCGGCTGTGGCCACCCGGAAGGCATGGCGCACCATACCCGGAATTCGGTGCCAGTGGTCCACCTTGCCGCTCCATTTCACCGCCGGCTTAAAGATATCCAGGTGGCGGCTGACCTGCATGCCCCCTTGATGAACATATGAGTCCGAAATGTCGCTGCGCCGGGTGGTGGTTATGGCCACCACCGGGCTGCCTTCGGCCTCGGCGCACATCAGACCGGCAATTAAATTGGCAGCCCCCGGACCGGCACAGGCCATCACCACAGCAGGTTCACCGCTACAGCGCGTGTAGGCATCACAGGCGTGTGCGGCAGCAGCTTCATGACGTGGAACGATCAGCTGGATGCCGAGCTCATCGCCCAGACGCTCGAGGGCCTCAATCACCATCATGTAGGTGCCGTCCGTAATCGCATGAACATGCCGAATACCCTCAGCGTGCAGGCACCTGACCAAAAGTTCGCCACCGGTTATGCCAGCCATCGTCTATCTCCCTTTTTAAGTGATTATAAAACGGGTAATTTCGATTTAGAAATCTACAATTTTTTATGCGTCAAATAATCAAGTCGTTTGACCAATTAACGAATAAACAAATAACGAATAACGAAATTTGATCTTCGATCAAATTTCCATGAGTTGACCGCCGGTAATATTGATTGCCTGCCCGGTGATATAGGCAGATTGATCAGAAACCAGAAACACAACCAGATCCGCGGCCTCCTCGGGTGTTCCCAAGCGGCCCATCGGAATCGTTTTGAGCATTTCGGCCTGTCGTTCCTCGACCGTCGAATCCAAAATATCGGCTTCCAGTTGGAAGCGCCAGTCTGTAAAATCGGTTTGAATCACCCCCGGGCAAATCGCATTGACACGAATGCCGGCACCGGCCAGTTCTTTGGCCATGACCCGGGTGAGCATAACAACGCCTGCTTTGGCGACCGCATAAGCGCCGTTGAACAGGGGCGGGACCTTGGCTGCCCTGGAAGCGACATTAACGATGCAGCCGCCTTCCGTCATCAGGGGGACCAGCGCTCTGCAGACCCGAAAGACGCCATGCAGATTGACGTCGATGGTTTTCAACCAGGCACCTTCATCATAGGTATGGATCGCATCGGGCACGCCGAAAACAGCACCGGCATTGTTGCAAAGGATGTGGATCTGCCCAAACTGCTGCTGCACTTTATCCGCCATTTGGACAACGGAATCGCCGTCGGTCACATCAAGCTCGAGCGCAAGCGCTTTAATATTGAACATTTTGGCCAGATCTGCGGCAAGGGAGCTGATTTGATCCAAGCTTTCGGTTGCCGGCGTGTCCTGGCGCGTATCCTTGCCGATCAAATCGGCTAAAATGACATTGGCTCCGCCAGCAGCCAATTTGCGGGCAATGGCGTATCCAATCCCCGATTTTTGCCCGGCTCCCGTCACCAGCGCTGTATTGCACTTGAGATCAACAGTCATAGTCCCATCCCCTATCAAAATGTTAGGATTAAAACGAATGTTGCGATAATCGCGATGCCATCACGAGAAGTCAACAAAAAATTGACAGGGATTTCAGATGGTCTTAGGTTTGTTACATACCTTTCTGCCTCAGCCGGTGCTGCCTGGATGATACGGACGCATGTCCGAATATTCCTTTCGATATCAACCCGGTCTTCAAATTAGGTCCTACATTGAGCGATGGCCGAAGCCGAAGATCTGCCTTTGAAGGATTGTCGCAGCTGCATAGCAATAATTTATTCAGCATAAAGCAAGATGATCTCCTTTAAAATTTTGAAATGCCAACTCCAGTTAAACGAAAGGAGGTTCAATAGAATGAAATCCATACCTAAGATCATTGAAGAGCAGATGAATCGTTGGCAAATTACCCGCAAAAAGGAAGTGCCGGAAAAAGAGGGGGTATCCATTGTTACCCTGTCCAGAGAGCCCGGCAGCGGGGGGCGCATCATAGCAGGCCGCCTGGCCGAGAAACTCAGCATCGATATTTTCCATCAGGAAGTCATCCATCAAATTGCCGAAAGTGCAGATGTCAGCGCAACGGTGCTTGAAACTCTTGACGAGCGCGGTCTCAATACACTGGAGCACTGGATTTCTTCTCTGGTCCATGAGCGCCACCTGTGGCCGGACCGTTACATGCAGCATCTGATGAAGGTTATCGGCACCATCGGAAGTCACGGCCGGGCGGTTATTGTGGGCAGAGGCGCCAATTTTATTCTGCCGCCTGAAAAACGGTTTGCCGTTCGCATCGTAGCTCCGCAGGCATGGCGTATTGAAAATGTGTCCAAGGAATTCGACATTTCACTGGAAGAGGCCAGGCGGCGGGTCTTGCGAACCGATTCGGATCGGCGCGCATTTATCCGTAAATACTTTAATGCCGATATTGCCGACCCCACCAACTATGATCTGGTCATTAATACGAACACACTGAAGCTTGATGACGCCGTCAACGTGATATCTGCCGCTCTTGGCATGGTGGAATGTATTTTGGTAAAATAGTGGGTTATAGCGCTTGTCATTATAATGTTTCGAAAAAAGGATGGCGGCATAATTGGTCTTCGCTTTCAGCTTCGCCCCAACATGGTGGTTGTAGCAAAAAAACGTCCTGCAATCGGAACGTTTTGTTGACAACGACTATAAAGGATCACAGGACGTCTATCATGTCGAATCGGTCAACGACTGGTCTTGTCGGTTAGTCTTTGTTGAATTTTTTCGTTGCGCAGTTCCCGTAGTGCATCACTGGCCACCCAACGGGCCGCACTGGATTCCAATCGCTGGATCTCCTCGGCCAGCGCAACGGCCCTGCGGTTCAACGCCAGATTACGTTTGCCGATCTGACGCAGGGCCCAGTTGACCGCTTTTTTGACAAAATTGCGATCATCGGTGGCTTCTTTTTTTATTTGCGTTAAAAAGGGCTCAAACTCTCGATCGGTTGCTTTTTTATCGTGCACGGCCAAAACCGCCATGAGCACGAATCCAGCCCGCTTGACAAATTCCTCCGGCCGCTGCGACCAGGCCATTGCCTTTTCCCGCCCAAAAACCGTTTTGCTGAACAGTCGATTGCAGCACTGATCGCATAGATCCCAGGAATCAAAATCTTTAACCCAGCGCTCCATCTGCGCTTCAGTCAGCTGCTGGGGGTCTTCGATCATGCAGGCCAGGATGCGGGCTTCATGAATGGCGCTCGACCACAGCTGTCCGGCCAATTTGCGGTTGGTGCCGATTTTTTTGGCCAGTCCCTGAAGTTTGGGGATCGAAATTCCCAGCGCCCGGTCGGACTTGATGCCGTATCTCGCCATGCCGGCTGCCGATCCCGGATCCCCCAGCGATTTCAATTCTGCAATGACATCATTCAATTGCATGTTGTGCCGTCAATCTGTGAGATAGTTATGACGCTAAAAAAGGAACACTTTCAAATCGACAACAATAAAATTATTGCTCAGGTATGACGCTGAACCCAGAGGCTGAAAAGGTCATATTGTTTTCTGAAAGACGATATGCTGATGAATTTTCCCCTCAGGTACACAGTGGCCCGATATCGGGGATGATATGCACTTTAGCAATAGTGTTAAGCGAAGGGGTTAATGCCATCCCTGATATCGGGCCACAGCCATCCTGAAAATCATATCGTCTGAAAGAAAATGATATGACCGGTTCATGTCACCGGTCAACACGGGTATTGTTCTCTATAACAATTCATGCAGCTTCTGCTCCAACTCATCAAACTCGTCTCCCTTGAAGCAATACTGCATTTCCACAAAGCGTTGGCGGAAATCCATCACCTCTTTTTGAACATTTTTATTTTGCAGAATAACGTCTGCCATCAGCTGGGCCAGTTCGGCAAAATCCGCGGCTGCCATGCCAAAGCGCGTCATTTCCTGCACCCCGGTGCGCAATGATCCGGCGGCCGAAAAACTTTCTTCATCCGGAGCCGCCTGGTAATTGCAAATGATATGATTTTCTTCCAGCCGGCGGGCGATTTCAGGTGCGCGGGTATATCCCACATTGATCACCACCTGATGGGTTTCGGTGTAGGAAATCGCAGGGTCCCCGGCGATATCCAGGCCGCTTTCTTTCAAGGCCATGGCAAATGCCTTGGCGTTGGCAATTACATTTTTCTGATATTCTTCTTTAAAAGCATTCATCTCAAAGGCGGCCAGCAGCAGGCCCAGCAGGGTGCCCAGGTGGTGGTTGCTGGTGCTGCCGGGAAACGCCCGGCGCTGAATGGCTTCCCAGAACTCGTAGTGTACATCGTCTTCGGTATAATTGACGGCCGCAATGCCGCGCTGGGTGCCATAAAATGTTTTGTGGGTCGAGCCGGTGACAATATCAGCGCCTTCCTCAAAGGGTTGCTGGAAATGAGGGCCCACCAGCCCCAGCACATGCGCCATGTCATACATCAGCATACAATCCAGCCCGAGTGCATCGATGATGGTGCGCATCTCCTGGACTGGCTCTTTGTGAATAATCATGCTTTTTCCCAGGATCATTAGTTCCGGGCGGTGTTCGGCTATCAATTCCCGGGCGGCTTCGACATCGATCTTGTAAGGATTATCTTCCAGGACCGGAAAGTTGACCACTGCCGGCTTTTCCCATTTGGGATCCCGCATCACAAAATCCCGCAACGCTCCCATGGGCTGGGCGCTCAGATGTCCACCCTTAATAATATGATTGTTCATCACCTTGCGGATGCGGCGTTGCTCACTTTTGCGGTCGGCGCGGTTCACAAAATCCACCAGGGCACTGAAAACGGCCATGTTGGCCATCTGCCCGGATATGATCCGGGTTTCCACTTCACTGCACCTCAAGAAGCCTTGAAACTCGCACGTCAAAAGATTTTCAACCTCGGCAATAAAATCGGTGCCCTGGTAATAAAACACATCGGCTTCCTTGAAGGCCTTAACCTGTTTGTGCTCTGCATACCGGCCGGCCGGATCCGTGATGGAAAGCATGTGTGCCAGCGGGGAGGCGGTTTGTTCAGACGGTATCAAATTAACACATTGCT
>JASFIV010000308.1:0-5219 GCA_050122475.1 Desulfobacterales bacterium
CAGGCGACCGGCTTGATCCACCAGCAGAATCGCGTTGTTGACAACGATGCCCCCCAGCATAATGCAGCCGATGTAGGATTGCACATTCAGCGTTGTCGTTGTTATAAACAACGTCACCAGCACACCGACCGCCGCCAGCGGAACCGAAAACATGACCACTAGCGGATCCCGCAGCGATTCATATTGACACGCCAGCACCATGTAAACGAGCACCAAGGCCAGCAGCAGTGAGATAACCAGTTCCCTGAAGGCTTTTTGCTGTTCTTCGTAATTGCCGGCAACCGTCAAATCATAGCCGACTGGGCGTGGAATTTGATCCAGCAAGGCCTGCACGTCTGCAGCCACTGAGCCCAGATCGCGTCCCGCAACGTTGGCGTGGATCATCACGATTCGCTGTTGGTCTTTGCGATCGATGAGGATTGGACCCCGGCTCGGCACGTATGAGACGACATTGCGCAGCGCCACCTTTTCACCGGATGCAGTTGTCAGCGTGAGGTTGAGGATTTCATCTAAGGAGCGTTTCTCGGCATCCTTTAACTGTACCAAGATTCGATAGGAATTGCCTCCTGTGCGGTACTCACCTGCTTTGGAGCCAGCCACCGAGGTTTGCAGCAGCTGGGTGACGTCACGCACACTCAGGCCAAGATCAGCGACCTTATCCCGGTTGACGCGGATTTCCTGCTGGGGAATGCCGGCTTCGAGACTTTTCTGAACGTCGGTAATACCCGGTACATCTACAATTGATTTCGCAACACTCGCGGCCAGAGCGTCAAGCGTGGCCAGTTCGTAACCACGAACCTCGACGGTTAGTCCCTCGTCACCGCCCAGGATTCGTTCGAGTAAAAATTGGCCCTGGGGTGCTCGCACACGAATTTCCATCCCCGGGACATTGCCGTCCAGACGGCGACGCAAATCTTTAGCGATCTCCGTATTAGAGCGCTTGCGCTGGGCGGCCGGCAACAAGGACATGCGGATCTCACCCTCCGAGCCCGCGTCAGCTCGCCAACCGGAGGCACCCACACTAACCACCGATGCTATGGCCTCGGGCACAGCCGGCTCAACGATCTGCTCCATCATACGCGTCTGCCGATCTACCAGCTCGAGCCGGGTGCCGATTTCCATTTTCCCGCTGACGCGGACCTCGCCCTCATCGCTGGGGGGCAAAAATTCACTGCCGATCAGCGGCAAGATCATCAGACTTGCTGCGAGTACGGCAGCAGCCGCAAATATGGTGACCAGACGATGGCTCAGGACCCAGCGCAACAAAGCCAGATAGGCGTTTTCGAGACTCATAAAGAAGGAATGGGCCGCGGCAGCCCAGTGATTCGGTCGGGAAGCCGGTGTCTTGGCGTGCTGTCGGTTTGAGGTTAAAAGCCGGGACGCCAGCATGGGCACCAGACTCAGTGCCAGGGTCAGCGAGCAGATCAGCGCAAAAATGATGACATAGGCCAACTCCTTGAAGAGGATTCCCGAGACACCGCGCACAAAAACCAACGGTATAAAAATGACCAGAGTGGTGATGGTGCTGGCGATGATAGCCGGCCCGACTTCCCGGGCGCCTTCTACCGATGCTATCTTCGGCGCTTCGCCATCCTCGCTGTGGCGGCGGAAGATGTTCTCGAGTACGACGATGGAACTGTCGACCATCATGCCGACCCCCAGGGCCAGCCCGCCCAGGGTCATCAGATTGAGCGTAAATCCCCCGAAAAATATTAGCGCAAAGGTGGTCACGATGGAGATCGGAATCGACAGGGAAATCACCAAAGTGCTTCGGATGTTGCGCAAAAAAAACAGCAAGACCACGATTGCCAGCCCACCTCCGTAAAGAACCGAACGGGCAACGTTGGCGATTGAACGCTCGATAAAGTTGCCCTGGTTGATGACCGGGACAATCTTGATTTGAGGAAAATCCTTATTGACGGCTTTAACCTCATCCAGGATGCGTCTGGACACTTCGACCGTATTGGCATTGGCCTGTTTACGAATCGCCACGCGCAACCCGCGCCCACCGTTGACACGCACGATGCGGGTCAACTTCTCATAGGTGTCTTTGACATCGGCGATTTGACCCAGCATTACGGCGGCACCATCGCGCTGCACGATGACCGTGTTTCGAATTTGATCGAGGTTAATAAATTCAGCCGGCGCGCGCAGCATAACCTCATAACGTCCCTGCTCGATCTTGCCTGCCGGAAGATCGAGGTTGGCGTCCTCAATGGCTTCGATCACCTGATCCAGCGGCAGGCCGACGGCCTTGATCCGGTCCGGATCCAGTTCTATCCGTACCTCGCGTTTGAAGCCGCCCCAGGTATCAACCTGCGCGACACCCGGGATGCGGGCAAAGCGGTAACGGATCTGGACTTCAATTAGTTCGGTAAGTTCCACCGGGTCGAGCGTGCTGGAAATTCCCAACAGTACGACCGGAAAACTGGCAATGTCGAATTTACGGATGCGGGGTCTGACAATGTCATCCGGCAACTCGTTGATCTCGTCTTCAAGTTTGCCCTGAACGTCGATTGCCGCCGTGTCAATTTCTGTTCCCCAAGCAAAGCTGACCCGAACCGTGCTGCGGCCCTCAGAGGATGTTGATGTGAGTTCCTCTACCCCGGGCACCGTGGCGACGATCTCTTCGATAATCTGAGTTACCAGTCGCTCCATAACCTCGGGGCTGGCACCTTCATAATTCGTTCGAATCGTGAGCGTCGGCAGTTCGATGTTGGGCAGCATGTCGATCTGCAGCCTGCTAAGAGAGATGGCACCCAGGATGACAAAAATGAGGGTTACCATTGTCGTAAAAATCGGGCGCTTGACACTGAAACTCGGCAGATTCATTTTGAGCCAACCTTTTCGCGATCGGCATCGGAATTGTTTAGCCCAGCGGCAATTTTAATAAGGGAGGCGTCGTCAACCAGTTGCTGGCCCAGGACAACGACCCGACCAGACAGGCCGTCGCCAGCCACCTGCACCCGTCCGTCTTCGCGAATGCCCACTTTTACCAGCCGCCAAGTTACCGATCGACCATCCTCACTGACGATGAAAACACCGGTTTTGTCATCGCGAATGGTTAACGCCTGCTCCGGGACAATGATCGCATCCGGCTCCTGGGCCAATACGACTGTTGCCCTGATGAACATACCCGGTTTGAGTTGATGCTGCGGATTGTCGACGGTCATTTCAATCCGCGCCTGCCGGGTGGACTTACGGAAGACAGGGGCAATGCGATCGATGTGACCCTTATACTCTTGGCCCGGATAGGCATCGGTTGTCAACGAAACAAGTTGTCCGGGTTCCAGGTAGGCATATTCTTTCTCGGTGACGAAAACCACCCCTACGATGGGCTGTAGTTCAACGATCAAGAGCAGGGGCGCATTGGCCGCCACAGTCTGACCTTCGTCCACATAGCGCTCGGCAACCACACGATGCTCGTCGCCGCCGGTCCACCCTGCTGTTACTTTTGTATAGCCGAGCCGTATCCTGGCGGTTTCCAGCGAAGATTCGGCCTTGGTTACCTCGGCTGCAGCGACTTTAAGTTGCGCCTGCTTAGCCAGTTGATCCTGCTTAGCTGCATCGTATTCAGAATCAGATGCAACCCCGCGCTTTAAAAGTGAATCCGTACGCTTAAACTCGCGGCCAGCAATTTCAAGAGCGCTTCTGGCCTCGGAAAGTTTGGCGCGGGCCACTTCCAGATCTGCCTGGGCCTGGGTAACAGCCTGGATATACTCATCGTTGTCCAGTTCGGCTACAATTTGACCCCGCTCTACAGAGTCCGCAATATTCACAAATATCCGCTCTACACGGCCGCTGACCTTTGGCGCAACAACAAACTCTGCCAAGGCTTCCAACTCCCCGCTAAATGTGCGCCGCAATGCGATTGGCCCGCGCTGAATCTGAGCCACTTCCACGGGCACCGGCCGTGAAGCCTGAGTGCTTTTGCGCGTGCCGTCCCGGTTTTGATTTTGACCCCACATTACCCAGACGACACCTATCGCGACACCAATCAGAAAAACTGTGAGGATATAAGTTTTATAACTGTCCCTTTTCATGCTTAAATCGCCTTTTGATGATCGTCTAATTGGAGTCTTATCGTAAATATGCGTTTTTGACCTGATGCAGGAAGCATTGCATATTTACGGCTGATGATACAACAAAAAAAGAATGCTCAATGGATTCATTAAGCTGTTGCACAAAACTGCTTTTCGCCCGCTAGTATTTGGAGCGACATGTTTCATGTTCAGAACAGTTTTCGGTTGTCAGCGTGAGGCAAATAGCCATATAGTCAAAAAAATGTTTGCTCAAAACACCCAACCATCGAATTCGGTTGCCCGCCGTTGGGGGGGATCGGACTGCGAGAGGAACTAAGATGATGTTTAAAAGATTTTTATATTATCGACGAATGTTTCTTGCTGTCTGCGCTTTGTTACTGGCATCGGTGTCCTGTACAATGGTCGAAAAACGCATTGACCGCACGGCAGGAGGGCCGAATGTACCTGCCGATACAACCATTCAAATGCGCGTGGAGCCCGGCGAGCAGTCTGAAGAAATCCCTGCGCCCGTGCTGCCGCCGGGGCCATTGAGAGTTAGCATCACCCAAGCTGTTTTGCTTAGCCTTGAGAATAACCGCTCGCTTGTGGTGCAGCGATTGAATCCCTCGATCCAGCAAACCGCTGAGGACCAGGAAAGGGCCGTTTTTGATCCGACAATAGACGCGGAAGTCTTCGCCGGCAGGTTGAAAGCAGAACGCCTCGCCAGATCCGGATCTGATACCGAGGATTTCGACACCAACACTGTCGACGGCATCATTTCTCTGGAGCAGTATTTTCCGACCGGCACAACGGTTGCTCTGGAGGCAAGCAGCCAGATGGAGGATTCCTCGCTTTACGATTCCAATTTTTATTCGACTCGTTTGGGCATGACGGTTACTCAGGCGCTGCTGCGAGGATACGGGACGGATGTAAATCTGGTTCGACTGCGGCAGGCGCGCCTGGATACGCAAATGTCGGAATTTGAATTGCGGGGCTTCACCGAATTTCTGGTAGCGGAGGTTGAACGCACTTTTTGGGATTATGCCCTGGCCCGGCGTCAGATCGAAATCGTTGAGGAATCTCTGAAAGTCGCCCGTCAGCAGCTCAATGAAACCAAACAATTAATCGCCGTCGGCCGATTGGCCAAGGCCGAATTGGCGGCTGTCCAGGCCGAGGTTGCCGCACAGGAGCAGGCAC
>JASFIV010000309.1:0-5205 GCA_050122475.1 Desulfobacterales bacterium
GGGCTTTTAGCAGGAAGCCGCGTAATGTGCTTTTGCATTTTAAATTTTGGATTGAACTGCAGCACCTTTTTGCAATTAACCTTGGCTTCCTCCTGACGACCCAGTGATACTTGACAGGCAGCGACATCCAAATATACGCGATAGAATTTTGATCCACCCTGTATCATTTTCTGATAGTACGGGATGGCTTCCTCATAGTTGCCTGCAAATAGATTGGCGCCACCCAGGCCCAAAAGTGCCCATTGCTGATTCAATGGGTTTGAGCGCCGCATCTTCTCAAAGGCCGGGATGGCTTCCGGTGCTCTACCGGCATAGCACAGGGTCCAGCCGAGAAAAAAATAGGCGAAGGTATTATCGGGATTTAAAGCAACTGCCTGTTCAAGAGCTGCGATTGCTTTATCGTGCTCCTTCATGTTGTAAAGCGCCCTGCCCATTGATGTGTAAGCCACCGAGCTGGTGTTGTCCAGATTTATAGCCGCCTGGGCGATATCATGAGCGCTCTGCAATGCTTTTTCCGGCGATTCGCTAAATCCCCAGCGCGCTTCATCCGACCATATATGTACCAAACCAATATACGGCTTCAGGTATTTCGAATCCAAAGCAATCGCCTGCTGGCATAATTCTTTGGCCTTGCGATGTCCTTCAGGTGTTCCCTTCAAAGTATAGTCAAAGGCATGTATATTTTTTATATATGCGTTTACGTTATTCGTACCTTCTAAAGAGCGACCTTCAACCATTAAGTCATCGTATTTCGCCCCTGCTGATTTGACCAGATTGAGAGCAATATCATCCTGAATCTTCAATATGTCATTCATTCGATGATCATAGCTCTGCGACCAAACCGTTGTGCCCTTCAAGGCGTCCATCATTTGCACTTCAATTTGTACCTGATCCCCTGTTTTTTTAAAATTACCCTTAACGATAAATTGAACGCCCAGTTCTTCGGCGACTTGCTTGGTGGTATAAGGCTTTCCAGCATATTTTGATGTCGACATCGGATGGATGACAAACACGCTTTTCGTATTTGAAAGGGCATCAAATAGCGAATTGGTTAATCCATCGCATATGTATTTCGGCTCCGCCTCGCCGCTGGTGTTGTTAAAAGGCAACACGGCAAATGACGGTTTATTCGGCAACGGATAGGCCATATTTTCGATGGAAGCTGATGGCTCGGGCATCCTGCCTCCCCAAACCGGAGAACCTGCCAGTGTCCCGCACACCAGCATGGTGATCATAAAGCCAGTAAAAAGCCAATTTCTAAGTTTCATGTCAGTCCTCCTTTGCGGGTTAGCGATATGATGGTGGGTAAGGCGACCTTCGTAAATAGCCTTTTCGCTGGAATGTGCATGATTCACCCGAAACAATCGAACAGGTGCCACTCTTGCGATAGCAGAATTTTGCACGTCTTTCCTGGCAGGATGGAATAACCCTGTCAGGAGTCAGGCCTGCACAATTTGGGGGGTTTCTCCATTGAATCTTCCCGATTCATTACCAGGGGGCAAGTTTAAGCCTGATGGAAACCGGTATCAATTTCAACAGGGAGATTGAGGAATAAAGATCGAACGGAAAACAAGGATCTGAAGAGAATTGAGATATCAATAAAGAGATTCAGAGTGAGATTGAACATCAGAAACAAATAATATTAACAGTTTAGTATTTCAAAGCACATACATTTGTCAAGCGAATTTAAAATTCAGATTAATCATTAATTTTTTGTTTAGTTAAAAGATTATTATCAACAATCCTATTATCTTAGGGGGCGTGCATGACATTTGGGTATTTTGCACTGAAGCCGACAAAACAAATCCCGCTCTCATTTTTGAGTAGCGGGATTTGTTTAGGAAGCTGTCTAAGCTATTCGAGGACGTTGATGTTTTTGCTGGCGCAGATGTCTTTGAGGATCTTGGGCCATACGGTTACGCTGACCTCGCCCAGATGGGCGGTGCGCAGCAAGTACATGTAAGTTCTGGATTGCCCGATGCCGCCGCCGATGCTCAATGGAATCTCATCGTTGAGCAGGGCCTGGTGGTAAGGCAAGCTGAGAAAATCTTCCTGGCCCGACATCTTGAGCTGGACCTTGAGGGTTTCCTTGGTGACCCGAATGCCCATCGAGGTCAGCTCGTGGCGCCGTTTGGTGACCGGATTCCACACCAGGATGTCTCCGTTTAACCCGTGGTACTGCTCGCCGTTTTTGACGATGGTTTCCGTGACCCAGTCGTCGTAATCGGCGGCGCGCATTTCGTGCGGGTAGCCGTCTTTGAGCGGCCAGCCGATGCCGATGATAAAAAGCGCCGGGGCATGCTCCATCAGGCTGCGGGTTTCACGTTGCTTGCGCGGCAGGTCCGGATACATGCCCAGCATGTCTTCGGCATGAATGAATGTCAGCTCTTCGGGGAAATCGGGATATTTGGAAGTCTTAAGCTGCGGAAACATCTCCTGGGCCAATTGGCCGGATTCCCAGATCACCTTCCAGATCTTTTTAACAACGTCCTTGAGAAGATCCAGGGTACGGTCTTCGGCGGTGATCACGCGCTCCCAATCCCACTGATCGACATAGGAGCTATGATCGTGGTCTAAAAAATAGTCTTTGCGAACAGCCTTCATGTCGGTGCAGATGCCTTCACCCACCTGGCAGTCAAACATCTTTAACGCCATTCTTTTCCACTTGGTGGCCGCCTGAACCACCTGGGCGGTGATGGGCTTGTCGAGACCCAGACCGCAGGGGAATTCCACAGGGGTGCGCGAGCCATCACGGTCCAAATAATCGTTGACGCCGCTATCGCGGTCAACGATCAAGGGGACCTGGACCATTTGCAGGTTAAGCGCCTTGCACAGGTTTTCTTCGATGTAGTTTTTGATGGCAAAGACAGCCTTCATCGTTTCCATCGGGGTCAACAGGGGTTCATAGTTATCGGGCAGTTCTTTTTTTAGATCGTCATAGTTGCCAATCCCGGGACCTGCCAGGTCTGCTGTTTTGTCTGCCATGGATGTCCTCCTCGGTTAAGGTGATTGCCATTGCCGAAGCTTCGCTTCTAAATGGTTTAGAAGTTGTTCGATTGCATTTTTCATAATTCTAAATTCGCCACAGACCCGCCGTCGCTCTCAGCTATGGCGCGGCAGGCCCCACACAGATCCGTCTTCGCTCTGGCGAGCTTCGCCGCGGCAAGCACAAACATTTTAGCTGAAGGCTCAAAGCTCCCTCCTTCGCTCTCAAGCTTCCGTCTTCGTCAAGACTTCGCCGGACATGACGGAGGGCAAGCAAAGGGAGCCGAAGATTACGCACCCGCCCGCCTCGCCTTGCTCGCATGGCGGGCGTGGCGGCGGGCGTTGGATTAGCACAGACTAAAAAAATAAAAAAACAGGTTAAGGCATTCGTAAAGCGCCTATGGAGCGAGCTCATAACTTATAGTTGATAGCAAAGATCCCGCAGCTAAATAATAAGTATACCACAGATTATGCAGACTATTAAAACGTTAATCAATCAAATAGTCAAAAATGAAATACATTCTTTGACGAATTGACGATCTAACGGATCAAAACCGAAAGGCATGCTATCTTAATCTTGGGCGGTACCCTGGAATAAACATCGGCGTCTTTTCTCGATATTCGATATACTCATTGCCTAAGCGCTTTACAAGTTCAGGCTCCTCGATGTTTTTCAGCTCCCACAGGTTGAGCAGCACATAAAGCGGGGTGAAGAAAACCACCAGCGAAATGGAGTTGACAGCGAATCCAATGCCGAACAGCATCAAGAAGACACCGGCAAGCATAGGGTTTCTGACGAAGCGGTAGGGGCCGGTTCTGACAATCTTCGGGGGTGGATTGAAGGGGACCGGGGTTCCTTTTACCTTTATAAATTGAAACGCCGACCAGGCCGTAATGAAAATCCCTGCCGCGATAAGCGGAAGCGATATGGGAAGTCTGGCTCCCTGCGGCAAAAGACCAGGCAGACCCAGCAGCCTGTCAACAAAAACGGCAATAAACACAAACAGGGCCGTGAACACACCAAAGAGGGTCAGACCAATCGGTGTCAGAACAATGCGGGTCTTTTTAGTGCCTGTCGCTGCTCTGTGTAAAAGGTTGACCCAGTGTTTGCGAAATTCCATGTCATTATAGGCTAACTTTTTTTTGAAGTTACCGTCTGAAAGGATGAGATTTGCTGCTTTAATTTTTTGGCTTTACACTCCGGACAACTGTATTTTTGCTTTTCGTATTCGGAAATCGAAAGGATGATGGTAAAAGATTTTTTACATCCTTCACAGTAGAATTCATAAGTGGGCATTGTTTACCTCCTTTCTGAAATGAGGGGTAGTATCCCTTTTTGGGGGTCACTGATTTTGACCCGGCATCGGCAACATTTGCTGGGACGGCATTTCACGGTACTCGGGTGGAATCTTAAAAAGATCATCCTGAATACTGGTTTTTTGGATATTGTGCAGTTCTGTTATGACCTCTCCCATCATGTCCGACTTATTAACCGTTTTAATCGGATATCCCAGCTTGTTGGAAAACCACTGTGTCATGGTACCCATTTTTTTATCGCTGAATGTAAACAGGTACTTATCGCACTTGTAGCCTTTTACCATTTCCGTGCCGATCCTCTTTATTTCAGCATCCAATTGACCCGGTGCCATTCCCACAAAGCTCTCCGGATGGAACCCTTTGCCTTTGGCCGGTACTTTGGTTTTTAAATACATTTTCATATCCGGCATCAGGGTCCAATGATAGCCCTGGTCCATATCCATAATTAGAATCATTTTTTCAGTTTTGCTGCCCATCTCCTGCCTGCTCTTATTCCCTTTGACCCACACTTTGCCATCGCCGGAGGTCATTCCGCCTTTCATGACAACATCCGCTAAAAATTCGGAAGCTTCAGCCGTCCCCCAACAAATTGATATTATTATTGAACCGACCAAAATCATGAATAACCCAAGCCTGTTTTTTGTATGCATTTTTGACCCTCCTTTTTTTGCCTTTTTATAAGGATGAAACTTGCAACAGTAAGTTATCCAGCCGGTCAGCTGCAGGTTCTATAATCTTTTTCGTGTCGGAGATTCAGTTTGATGGAATATAAGGGAGCACTGCGCTGAACGCATGCAATTGAGTGTAAAAGCGCACTTCGTCTATCGTTTTTGCTAAATGATTCAGTCGCTTTCAGATTCCGAATGAAGTGTGAGAAGGGTAGGTTGCAGTTCCCCGATAAGA
>JASFIV010000310.1:0-5190 GCA_050122475.1 Desulfobacterales bacterium
GAAGGCCAGGGCAGCCTGATGAATCCGGCTTACCCGGGCGGTTTTGAGATCCTGGCTGCGGGACGCCCCGATGTCATCGTCCTTCAGCACGCCCCGGCCCGGCTTGAGTATGACGGCTTCCCCGGTTATCCAATACAGCCCTTGACCCAGCAAATCCAGGCGCTTGAACTCATATCCGCTAGACCGGTGGCGGCCATCACCATCAATCACGAGGGCCTGTCGACGGATCAAATAGCACCGGCTTGCGATGCGATCCGAAAAGAAGTCGGTCTGCCGGCTTTTGACGTCCTGCGGGATGGATCCGCTGCTTTGGTAGAACTCTTAAAATCTTATGTGAAATAAATTGTAGAAAGAGGAACTATGGTTTCGAAACCAACGCAACCGGACCGAAAATCTACTGTCCGGAAAACCGCCTCTGACGCGCTTTCAGCGCTGCAGGTCTTTGATCGACTTGAGGTAGGCCCGGTCAAACTTGAATCCCGCAGACTGACGGCCCCTTATCGCCTTTATAGGGAGGGCCGCGAAGATCGAACCGAGCTGGTTTACAGCTACGAGGAGACCGTATTTGATCCTTCCGAGCCGGAATCGCAAAATTTGGCGGATATGATTGCCGTCCAGGTGGCGCTCAATTACGGATTGTTCTGCCGTTCCATTGTTTTTCACGGCACGTTTGACAAAATCGATCGCCGCTTTATCCAGGACAAGGCCGAAAACACCGCCCGGGAAATTTATGTCAAGAAATTTATCGAGCCCAATCCCTTTCTGACCGGGGCGGTCAGGCAGCTAAAAACGGTAAAAATGCAGCGATATTTGCGCGCCAGGTTCGAATTTCCAGAGTCCTCTGCGTTTAAGCCTAAAGCAAAGTGGCAGCTGTGGCCTGCTGATAGGCACCGGCACTGTATCCTGTCCAGCGGCGGCAAAGACAGTCTTTTAAGTTACGGGTTGATCAATGAAATCGGTCGTGAAGTCCATCCGATTTTTGTAAACGAGTCGGGGCGGCACTGGTTTACGGCCCTGAACGCGTACCGCTATTTTAGGGACCACATTCCCAACACGGCCAGGGTGTGGGTCAATTCCGATCGGCTGTTTGCCTGGATGCTCAAGCACATGCCGTTTATCCGTAAGGATTTTGCAAATGTCCGCTCCGATGAGTACCCGATCCGGCTGTGGACCGTGGCGGTTTTTTTATTCGGCGTTTTACCGCTTTTACGCAAACGCGGTATCGGCCGCCTGCTGATCGGCGATGAATACGACACGTCGGTGCGCAAGACCACCCATGGCATCACGCATTATGACGGGCTTTATGATCAAAGCATTTATTTTGATCAGGCGCTGTCACGCTATTTTATGCGCAAGGGATGGAATATCAGTCAGTTTTCCATATTAAGACCGCTATCCGAACTTCTTATCCAAAAGATTCTGGTGGAGCGCTACCCGGAGCTTCAGCGCCAGCAGACCTCCTGTCACGCCGCCCATAAGGAGGGCGAACGGATTCATCCTTGCGGGCGCTGTGAAAAATGTCGCCGCATTGTCGGCATGTTAAAAGCGCTGGGGGCCGATCCTTCTCAATGCGGTTATTCACCTTCTCAGATTCAGAGCGCCCTAGAAAGATTGCCTCGAGAAGGTATTTTGCAGGAAGCCGCCGGTGCCCGTCATCTGCATTTCATGCTGGCGCAAAAGGGCTTAATCGATACAGGAGAGTTGCCGGCAACGGCCATTGCAGCGCATCTGGAAATCTTAAAATGCCGCATCGATTTGAAGTCTTCTCCCATCAATTCGATTCCCACCGATCTTCGCAAACCGCTTTACCGGATTTTTCTAAAGTATGCCGACGGAGCCGTGTTGCGCAGCGGGCGAAGCTGGAAAAAAATAGATGTGCTCAAAGATCCGGCTATGGGTGCAACTTATCCGTTTGAGTTTGATCCCATCGCGACTGATAACAATGCCAATCAGGCCCTGAAACCATTGGGCGCGGATGGTTATCTGTGGGGTGAGCTTACCTGGCGCCAGGCCAGAGCGCGAATCAACAAAATGGATGTCGCTTTGCTGCCGGTCGGCTCGGTCGAACAGCATGGCCCCCATTTGCCGTTGGATACCGATGCATTCGATGCCGATTATCTGGCGCGCCGGGTGGCGGAAGCCTGCAGCGATCCCAAGCCCCTGGTGCTGCCTTTGATTTCTTACGGCGTGAGCTATCACCATGCCGATTTTACAGGAACCGTCAGTATATCAAATGATACGCTTGCCAGAGTGATTTACGAAATCGGTATGAGTGTTTCGCACAACGGCATCCGCAAACTGGTCATTATCAACGGCCATGGCGGCAACAGCCCTGCCCTCAACTATGCCGCCCAGATGATCAATCGGGATGCCCGCATTTTTGTATGTGTCGACACCGGCGAGACCAGTGATGTGGACATCTACAAAATTGTGGAGACGCCCAACGATGTGCACGCCGGCGAAATTGAAACCAGCACCGGTCTGGCGGCACGCCCTCAGCTGGTTCAGATGGATCAGGCCAAAAAACAGATTCCGAAATTCTCCAGCGGATATCTGGATTTTACGTCCAAACGCGGCGTATCCTGGTATGCTTACACCCGCAAGATTTCAACCAGCGGCGTGATGGGCGACCCGACCAAAGCCAGTGCCTCTAAGGGGGAAAAAATTTGGGAAATAATGATTGCGCACCTGGTATCCTTTGTCGAAGATTTAAAGCGGTTGACCCTTGAAGAGATCCACCATCGGAACTACTGATCATGAAAATTACCCGAATGGAAATCTGGCCGGTAGAAATGCGTCTGGCCAAACCTTACACCATCGCCTATGAAAAGGTTGAGGTGACCACCAACATTTTCCTGCGCCTCGAAACCAACACCGGCATCGTTGGATACGGCTGTGCCGCACCGGATAAGCAGGTGACCGGTGAAACCCCGCAGACGGTTTTAAAAATCTTTAGCGATTCGATTGATCCTCTCCTGAAGCAATCAGACCCGCTACGGCTTGCCCTGACCGCTGAAAAACTGGCACCGCTTTTACGAGATCATCCATCTGCAGTGGCTATGGTGGATATGGCATTGTACGATATCCTGGGTAAAGCCTGCGGAATGCCGGTCTATAAGCTGCTGGGCGGCTTTCGCACCCGCATGAAAACCTGTGTCACCATCGGTATTATGCCGCTGGGCGAGACGGTAGCACGGGCCGCTGAATGGATCAAAAAAGGATTCAGGTCTTTGAAAATCAAAGGCGGACAAAATGTTGAAGACGATATCGAAAAAATTTTAAAGCTACGCGAAAAAGTCGGTAAAAAAATCGAGCTGCGCTTTGATGCCAACCAGGGATATACAGAAAAGGATGCCTTGCGGTTTGTTAATGCAACCCGTTCGGCCAGGCTCGAATTGATTGAACAGCCGACCTCCCGGGCGGATCTTGATCTTCTGGGTAAAATCACCGATGCCGTGCCGATACCGGTGATGGCCGATGAGAGTATTATGAACCTGCGGGATGTCTTTCGACTGGCCCGCAAAGAGCTGGTGGATATGGTCAATATAAAATTGATGAAGGTCGGCGGTATTGCTGAGGCGATGCGCATAAATGCGGTTGCCCGCGCCGCCAACCTCGAAGCGATGGTCGGATGCATGGACGAATCGGCGCTGGGAATCGCAGCCGGATTGCACTTTGCGCTGGCGCGGCCCAATGTAGTCTATGCGGATTTAGACGGTCATCTGGACCTGCTGGACGACCCCGCTGAGGGCGCTGTTATTTTAAAAAAGGGAATTCTTTATCCAACATCGAAACCCGGCCTGGGAGTTGAATTAAAGTGAAATATGAGATTAATCGTTTAACAAGATAAAAGGATCGCGCACCATGAATATCAAACGAAAATGGTTTACTCCAATTGTGATGATTTTGGCATTGATAACAATGCCGTTAAGTAATGTGAGCCATGCCGACGACAGGGCCAGAGACCGAAAGACGTTACAGGGCATTCAATCGATAGTCGTAAAAGTTCATTCCGTCGAAGCGGAGTGGCGGAACGAATTGGCAAAGGTGGGATTGTCGGAAAGCGCCCTGCAAACCTCCATCGAACGTCAACTGCAAAAGGCCGGTATTCAGGTTACGTCCGAAGAATCTTCTAGTCGATCCGAATTTGAAGGCATTTTGAACGTGAGGTTGAATTTTGTGGAACCGGAACCCGCGATGAAGAAAATTCCAGCTCTAGATAAAGAAGAGGAAACGATTGAAACAGTCGATGTAAAAAAAAGATACATTTATGCTATCCGGCTCAATCTGCGCCAGCTGGTTTTCTTAAAACGGGATCCGGTTGCCGAGGCTTTTTCAATTACCTGGCAGACCGAATCGGTGGGAATGCGGCGCCTGTCACTCATTCAGGAGCGCATTAAAAGCCTGGTGGATGTATTTATCGAAGCTTATGCTTCGGAAAATCCGAATTTGATAAACAGGTGAACATGATAGGGCAGAAAGATCCATCATTACTGATTCATCGTGAGATTTAAGATTTAATTTTTCTATTTTCGCAGTGATTTAAAAAAAATGACACCGCTACAGAAACGAATGTTTTCGATTCGTAATTCTGTAGCGGTGATTGGGTCATTCTCTTTCACGAATGCTGAGTAACGGTACTGGGCAATGACGAAACATCTTTTCGGCCTGAGAGCCAAACAGAATGCCGGCAATATTGCTGCGCCCCTTCGTACCCATGACCACCATATCTACATTTTCCTCTCTGGCCGTTTTGACAAGTTCTGCAAACGGTATGCCCTTTTTGATTAAAAACCGATGGGGGATTTGTGTGCAACCGGTCTCTTTCAGGAGACGCTGCATTAGCTCGTTACGATCATCTATAAGACCGTTGATGTAGTCTTTCACCGATATTTTATCAGTGTGGAGCGTAATTTGATTGACCATGTCAATATCACGCTGATTGATGACATTGACAAAAATCAACTCGGCACCCAGGTCTTCCGCTAATCGGCCTGCGCGATTTGTGATTTTGTTGGTAAATTCAGAAAAATCCACCGCAACCATGATATTTTTGATATTGCTCATTCTGTCTCCTTCAGCTGATTTTTTAATGAGATTTATTCGGTCCATCGTGACCGGACGATAAAAAGCGGGCGATCCACGCGGTTTAAAATACCGGCGGCAACACTACCGTAAAAAATGCGGGCT
>JASFIV010000311.1:0-5182 GCA_050122475.1 Desulfobacterales bacterium
CCCCATATCGTTGCGACTTTAAAGGCTTACGCCGCTGCAGCTGAATTCATCCGCGGCGGATCTTATTCGGAAGAGGATGTTAAAGAGGCTATTTTACAGGTGTGCTCCGAAATCGATAAACCGGATCCGCCGGGCCCGGCTGCCCGCAAAGCCTTTTACCGCAAGATCGTTTCTTTATCGGACGACATTCGCATTCAGTTTAAAAGCCGCTTACTGTCGCTGAAGCGCCGCGACATCCGACAGGTCGCGGATCAATACTTTGGCCCTTGCTGCGAAAACGGATCAGTGGCCGTCATTTCAAATGAAGAAAAGCTGAAAGAAGCCAATCAGCAGCTCGCCGATCAGCCCCTCAAGCTGTATCAAATTTGATGGTCAAAACAATTCAATTCAGGCGGAAATTCACCTTGGCCACGTTTTTCAGGCTGCTATTGAAAATGGATTTTCAGTTTTTGGGCATCTTTTTACCGATTTTCGTTATATCGATGTGGGAAATCCTGATGATCTTGCGCAGGCATTAAGAAAATACTTTGTTGAAAGATCTTAACTATGCGGACAGGATCCATTTTACAGTTGAAATTACCGATTTAAAAGTTTCAAAATTTAATTATTGGGATTTCACCTAAGAATCTGTAATTTGGCGATTTTGCAAATACTGGCATGATAACAAACGGTTGATAAATCGTCCCCCCCCTTGCTATTCATTTCAATTTTTCATATTCTGACACTATCATCATATTTAGAAAATATGAATAAAAATGGACTTTATCGGCAAATCACTTTTTGGAGTTAAACATTCAAATGTATCTTGCTCATTATAATTTAACGTTAAAGCCTTTTGAAGAAAGTCCGGATCCCCGGTTTTTTTGGCTCAGTGAAAAACACAAAGAGGCCCTTGCGTCCCTAAAATACGGTATTCTTGAAAATAAAGCATTCATCCTAATAAATGGTGATATAGGGACTGGAAAAACTTCGCTGATTAATTATTTTTTGCTCGTAAACGATATAGATGCCATTGAAGCAACCCTTCCAGACCCTGATCTCAGTATTTACGATTTTTTCAAATTGATTACCAAAGAATTTAATATCAGCTTAGATTCCAATTCTAAAGGCGATTTTCTAATCCAATTCGAACACTTTTTGCAGACTACATACTCTGGCAAAAAAAGGGTGTTATTGATAATAGACGAGGCGCAACGATTGAATCAGCAACTTATGGAACAAATTCGTCTTTTATCGAATATTGAAAGAAGCTACACTAAATTAATCAATATATTTTTAGTCGGGCAGAATGAAATTATTGATATAATAAAGGATGAAAAAAATAAGGCTTTGCGGCAGCGACTAACAGTACACTATACTATCGAACCCTTGACTGAACTTGAATCGAAGGATTATATCAATCATCGTCTTAGCGTAGCGGGATCAGAGACTGAAATTTTCAGCCCTGAAGCTCATCGTGAAATTTTTTTATTTTCTAAAGGATATCCCCGGTTGATCAATATCATTTGTGATCGGATGCTTTTGACCGGTTATGCCAGGGAAACGGAAAGGATTTCTGGAGAAATTGCTAAACAATGTGCTGATGACTTAAAGATACTTGTTGAATGAATTAATTGTCATACAGTCAATTAAAGTTCTATCTTGCTTTCCAATTCTGTTAACTCAGGTATAGGTAGGGGCATCTGAATTTTATATTCCGATAACTGTTCGATTTGCCCTGACGCCTAACAGCCGAACACTGCATGCCGCGCCGTAGCTTCTTGCCGCCATAGTTTTAGCGAAGGCGGGACACCTTTATTTCTCGATCATCGCTTTAAGCTGGACGAGTGTTTCCTCGGGCATTTTGAATGAATGCTCCGCCCCCGGAAAACTCACATCCTGCACGTCCTTTTTATAGGCCTGCATGGCGTCCAGAATGATCGTCCGAATCTGGGTATACTGCTTGACAAATTTGGGCACGAATTTATCAAACAGACCGACCATGTCATGGGTGACGAGCACCTGGCCATCCACATCCGGTCCGGCACCAATGCCGATGATCGGAACCGTGACGGCCTCAGAAACCAATTTGCCAAGGGGCGCCGGAACGGCCTCCAGAACAATGGAAAATACACCGGCGTCTTCCAGGCCTCTGGCGTCATCGATGATTTGCATGGCAGCCGCAGCATCCTTTCCCTGCATTTTAAAGCCCCCCAGCGCGCTTGCCGTTTGGGGTGTTAATCCGATGTGGCCCTGTACCGGGATGCCGGCCTTGACGATGGACTCAACGGTAGGGACAAAATTCAGGCCGCCTTCCAGTTTGATGGCATCACATCCACCTTCTTTCATCAGACGGCCGGCGTTATGGATCGCTTCGCGGATCGAGGTGTTATAGCTCATAAAGGGCATATCACCGATCACCAGCGGCCCTTTGCAGCCCCGCACAACGGCTTTGATATGATGAATCATGTTTTCCATGGTCACTTCAACGGTGCCGTCTAATCCCATGACGACCATACCCAGTGAATCGCCCACCAGCACCATGTTGATTTCGGCCTGATCGGCCAGCAAACCCATCGGGTAATCATAGGCCGTGAGCATCACCAATTTGCGGCCTTCGGTCTTGGCCTGCAAAATATTCGGTATTGTTACTGTTTTACTCATGCTTCAATCTCCTTTTATCAGGTTTAGGCTAAGTAGCGTTCCTTAATCTGAAGTGATGGAGTATTGGAAAAAGAAGTATTGAATCTCAACTTCTCATAATCTCATTACTCCACTACTCCAGCACTCCATTACTCCTGTGTTTTGCTCGTGATTTATAAACTTCAAATAAAGCAGCTACAGGTAATGACTTTCCAACGTTTGAACGAGCGCCGTCAGTGTCCGATTGACCGGCACGGAAATATCCAGGCGTTCGGCTTCGCGCACCACAAAACCGTTGATGGCCTTAATTTCGGTCGGGCGACGGTGGTCCACATCCTGGCCCATTGAGGAACGGTTGGCCGCGGTGGCGGCCGCCACCTGAAAGACATGATCGGCCACATCTTCGCGAATTTCGATTTCTTGCGCTTGCGCCACACGAGCAGCTTCTTCGACGGCTGTGCGACTGAGTTCTCTGGTTATCTCAAGATCTAAAATCTGACCGTTTTTTATACCGGTTAACGCCGTAATGGCGTTAATGCCGACATTCACAAGCAATTTGTCCCAGATCACCGGGCGCACGTCGATTATGGCTGAAGTTTCAATGCCAGCCTGCGTAAATTGATCGGCGATGTGCCGGGCGTATTTAAACTCTTTTTCACCTGTGGCCCACATTCCGACGGTTGTTGGGCCGGCCCCGGCGTGTCGGATCGAACCGGCCTTGAGCATGGTGGAACCATGCGACGTTGTCCCGACCAGGATGCGATCGGGCGAGATGACCTGCGCGATCGTTTCAGCGTTTCCCATACCGTTTTGCAGGGTCATGACCAGCCCTTTTGAGCCGGCCACTTGCGCGGCTGTCTTCGCGGCGACTTCGGTTTGCGTGGCTTTTACAAAAATTAAAACCAGCTCCGATTCTCCGATCTGCAAAGGATCGGCAACAGCCTTCAGCTTGACCTGGCGAGGCTTGCCGTCAAACTCGATGGTGACACCATTTTGGTTGACCGCATCAATGTGCTCCTGCCAGATGTCATAGAGCCAGACGGCATGGCCGCCTTCAGCCAGCAGCGCGCCGAACAGGCTTCCCATGGCGCCAGCACCGACGATCGCTATCTTCATGTCTTTTCTCCCCAATAGATTGGAAATTGAATATTTAATGAATTGAACATTGAAGATTGCAGATTGAATATTTAAGGTATTCTATCTTTTTTATTTTCAATTTTTACTCCATTCTCCACAGCTTATCAGATCGTTTTTTAATTACTTGCAGTAAATCAATATATAATTTTCAATTTTCAATATTCGCTATTCAATTCCAAGGCCATGGCCATCGTTTAGCCAGCAGGCCACTGAGTGTTCCGGCGCTGCTTTTACCAGGGACGGCCGCTCGGTCCGGCAACGCTCAAACACATGCGGGCACCGGGGATGAAAGGTGCAACCCGGTGGCGGATCGATCGGACTGGGCACATCACCTTCCATGGGAAACGGCTCGGTTTGACGGTGTGGGTCCGGCATGGGTACGGCATTAAGCAACGCAGCCGTATAAGGATGGCGAGGTGCGATGCTAAAGCTTTCAGCCGGTGCCAGTTCAACAATCGTTCCAAGGTACATAATCGCAATGCGATCACTGATATGTTCGACTACACTCAAATCATGGGAAATAAAAACATAGGACAGCTGAAACTCCTGTTTAAGATCCGCTAACAGGTTGATGACCTGGGCCTGAATGGAAACGTCCAGGGCGCTGACCGGCTCGTCGGCGACAATCAGTTCCGGTCGCACGCACAGCGCCCGCGCAATGCTGATGCGCTGTCGTTGTCCGCCCGAAAATTCATGCGGATATTTGTCCAGATCGGATGCCCGCAAACCGACTTTTGCGATCAGTTCGGCTGCGACCTTTTTACCTTCGCTTTTGGAAAGATTTTGTATGGCACGTAAGGGCTCGGTAACGATGGCGTCCACTTTCATGCGTGGGTCCAGGCTGGCGTAGGGGTCCTGGAAAATGATCTGCATGCGGCGCCGCAGCAAACGCATCTCTTTATGACTCAGATTCTGAATGGGTTGACCGTCAAACTCGACATCACCACCGGTGGGCTCAATGAGCCGCAGAATCAGGCGTCCGAGCGTTGTTTTGCCACAACCGGATTCCCCCACCAGGCCGAATGTTTCACCGCGCGGCAGCGAAAACGATACGCCGTCAACGGCCCGCACCCGGGCGCGCGGTCTGGCAAAGAGCCCTCCACCCAGCGGAAATTCTTTGACCAGGTTGTCAACCTTTAAAAGGGGCACTTCAGGCACTTGGTTTCCTCCGATCCGGGTGGCGTGCAAGCCAACAACGCGCCCGCTGGCTGTTGCCAATCTTTAACAGTTCGGGCCGATGTTTGTGACAGGCTTCAAACACATGCGGGCAGCGCTCGGCAAACCTGCACCCGACACCGGCTCCAATCAGGGCTGGAACGGTTCCCGGGATTTCATTGAGCCGCGGGGCATGCCCACCCCGGCGATCTCCCAGTCGTGGCATCGATTTGAGAAGACCCTGGGTGTAAGGATGAAAGGGCTGATC
>JASFIV010000312.1:0-5167 GCA_050122475.1 Desulfobacterales bacterium
CTACTTCGAAATTCATAATTTAGCAAAATTGTGGATGTCGGCTGATATGTTTGAAAGTGTCAACAAGAAACTACGTATCCATCCCTTCTACAAGGTTAGAGCCTTAGGAAGTTAGTCTCCAGATCCCTAAAAGAGGCGCAACCTTTAGCGACGGTGGATCATGCTGATATTCGCGGGTTGGCTACCGCAAGACTTGTATTCGTCGCGGAGCTGCCTCTGTCTATGTGCGGGAGTTTTGCATTCCCTTAGCCGAAGCGAGGATTCTCCTTGCCGTTGTCGCGCCCCTACAAGGAATTTGGAGAAGCATATTTTTTTAAGTAATTTTATTTTCTCAAGCAGTTAGTTGCTGCACCTGTTTATCAATTGCCCAGATAAAGGCACTTAATTCTCTTGCAATCGCGGTTGTAATGGCTGGCTTTGATTTTCCCCGGGCAAATAGGCGTCGATACTTGCTGCACAAGCGTAACTGAGCCTTCCAGGATATTTCACAAATACGATCGTCAAGACCTTGTTGTCGTTTGAGAATTATTTTTGTTTTTCGTGCCCTCAGGTTATAGGTCCAGGCAGCTTCGATTAGAACACGACGAACATGACTATTGCCGGTTTTAGTAATGGAGCCGCGACGGATCCGATTGCCGCTTGAATGCTCAGAAGGTACAAGGCCCAGATAAGCCATCAATTGTTTCGGATTTTTGAAACGATTCATATCGCCGATCTCTGAGACAACGGTGGTGGCCACAATCAGTGATACACCCCTTAGCGCCTGGTAGGCTCTGACAAAGGGCGCACGGCTCCATTGAGCAACTAACTCTTGGATTTGTTCTGTGATTCGTTGTATTCGCCGCGTGCACTCATTAGCCGCATCAATGTATTCCTGTAAAACAATTTGCTGTGCCCGGTGAGCAGGTTTGAGCTCGGCAAGCCAATTCATATGCCCCTTGGTCCAGTTTTTCTTTCCCGGATAATGAAGCCCGTGGCGCAATAAAAAGGCCAGCAGCTGCTGACGGGTTTTACGTTCGATTCGCCTAATGTCAACACGGCAGCGAAGCAGATCTCGCATGGCCTCGTCTTCTGAGGTGGGCACATAGATGCTGGTAAGCTCTCCGGCACGAAACAAACGCACCAGATTGAGCGCATCACGCCTGTCGGTTTTAATTCGGTCGCCACTTCGTCTGGGAATAAGCGAAGGGGCCACTACTGCACAGCTATGGCCCTTAGAGGTTAAATGACGATAAATCGGATAACCACAGGGGCCGGCCTCATAGACAAAATGAAGATCTGACGCGTTTGATTTGAGTTTGCCTACCAGTTTGTCTAACGCCTCGAGGGTTCCATCAATTTTGCCGTAGGATCGAACCTTTCCGTTGGCACGTGCGTCGCTGATCGCAACATCAATGCTTTTTTTGTGGACATCCAAGCCAATATACAATATTTTCTTTTTCATGGTCTGCCTCCTTGGTTTTGGCTCTGAGCCGTTTGACCTCTATGGGTCGCACAGCTTAACCCACGTTGCAAGGGGCAGACCTTTCAACTTTCAAACATTATGTCTATGAAACCAAAATTCCGTGCAAAGCTTTTGGGCTGTTTATTGCACTTACGATAATATAATGATTAGGGCTTGAGAAAAAGTATTTCAAATTTAAGATTTGAAATGCTCATTTTGGGGGTAGATATTTCTATCAGCTTCAACCAATTGTGGCCCTGATAACTTTATACCCTTCATTTTCCATGGCAGTCGCCACTTTGTCCTGGAGCTCTTTGCCCGGCGTCAGGGCACTCATGTAACCGCCTCGACCCCCACCTGTTACCTTGGCGCCCAGAGCGCCGAGCTCTATGGCCATATTGCACAGGTAAATCAGGGTTTCATGGGAAAGATCCATGTCGATCAGGATTTCGTGGTTGGCGCTCATGATCTGGCCCACCTTGGCCAGGTCGTAGTCTTCCAATGCCTTTTTCATTTCTAATGCCTGGTCACGGACAGTTTGCAGCCGCTTTCGAAATAATTCCGGCTCTTTTTCCTGTTGCGCTTCAACATGCGCATCGAGTTTTGAGGTATCGGCTGTCACGCCGCTGTTGCCCAGCACTACTTCAACGGGTTGTTTTAGGTTGATGTGCTCCCAGTTCGTTTTTTTGTTTTTGATATGATACAGGATTAGCCCGCCGAACGTCGAAGCGGTGTTGTCAACACCGCTGGGGATGCCGTGGTAGGCAAATTCACCTTCCCAGCCGACATGATTGATGTCCTCGATTGAAAAATCCAGATTGAATTCATCGTTGAGCGCCCGGGCCAGCGACACACAGCTGGCCGCACTGGCACCAACGCCACTGCCGGCCAGCAGCGATCCGCCATAGGTGATTTTAATGGGGGTTTTTTGAACATCGACGTTCATGACCTCCAGAATCCGGTTGATGGAATCCACCTGCTGGTCCTTTTTCTTGTCTTTATATCCCGGGACTTCCGTGCGGTTGTCTTCCAATGTCCACCCCTGTCCTTCACCCAATCTCTCCACGACACACTCGGTTTCAAATGGGATGGATGAGACAATCGCGGGAACTTCCCGCAACACAAATGCATCTCCAATCAATATCGTTTTCCCAAAAGCGGTGCCTTTTCCCATTGCAATCTCCTCTGTGTTTTATTTCTACCCCAAAATGCATAAGCGTTATCAGTTTTTAGTTAGTAAAATTTCGGAATGCAGATCCACCCTGTGGAATGCTGCTGAAAGCAGCCCTCCTGCGGAGGATTTTACAGGGTAAAGATTTCGGATTTTAATCACCAAGTGCTTCTAACTTTTCAATCCGCAATCCGCAATCCGCAATCTAAAATCCGCAATGAATTTTGTTCCAGCTCCATCACCCTGGTAAGTTTATGCTTGTTTATCCAAAATGTGCTGCATCTGCTGAATTAACTGTTCCTCCTTACCAATGGCCACCGTGGTGGCAGCTGTGAGGCTGTGGCAGGCATCGGAAAATCCGCCAAGCTTGTTGGTAGCTTCGGGCAATAAAATATTCAGTCCCATCTTTTTATCGGCCCGGATCTCTGCCTCTATCTGCGTAGAAACCCGCATGGAAATTTTCACTTCGTTGAATTCGATGGTGCCAAATCCTGGAATTTCATTGGGGATGATCTGGAAACCGGCCAGGTAGCGATGCGGATCGACATCTGCGGAATTTTTAATTGCATCACAGAACACACCGATCATTTTAACGCCCATCGGAGAGAAACGGTTTCTGACATGAAACCACTGAATGTTGGATGTTTTGGTTAACCCATCAGATTGGATTTTCGAAATTTCTTTTTCAAAGGCTTTGTTCTGGATGGCCTGCAGCTTGTGCAGCATCTGATCCGATTCCGGCGAAGCGCCTTCCAAACAGACCTTAATCCCCATGTCCGGCCCTTTTTGATAATAGCCGGCCGCGCCCAGGGTGTCCAGATAGGCGCCGAGCTCATCGCAGGCAACCTGCCCATTAGCGGTATGCAAATAGTAACGCTCACCTGTATCCTGCTTTTGAATTTCCAGCTTGCCCTGTGCCACCGCTTCGCCGGCTGCTTCACGATTTTCACCGGCCAGACAGCCATCCACAAAAAACTCATCGCCCACCGCTCCGATAGTGGCAATCGGGGCCAGGTCAGCATTGGATGCATCCAGTGTTTTTGCAAACAGATAGCAGGTAGTGGATCCGGAGATGTCGCGATCGCCCTTGAGCCCGAAAAGATCCGGATCAAGGTTGTGCACCATAGGATCGGTGGCGGCTTCGGCTACGTGGTGGTCTAAAATCAAGGTGAGATTGCGACCCCTGTTCAAATCCGACAGCATCGGGGCGATGCGGCCGGCAAAATCCGCAAATACAATTAATGCGCCGGTTTGCTCATAGACCTTGTGCAATAATTTTGGATAGGGTTTTTCCAGACAGGAGCGCTGAACCTGAAACCCGGCTCGTGTAAAAACCGTAGTGAGAATAGCGCCCGAGGTCAGGCCATCGGAATCATTATGGTGAAATATCCGGACTTCCTTTTGTGGCCACTGCCTGACTTCCCGGGCAGCGTTTTCCATGGCGGCGAGTAGCTCTTCTTTCATTTCATAATTCCTCTCCTCAAAGAATCTTAATCATAATATACTTTGTATGGATTGGAAACAAAAAGGTGAAATATTCGCCTTATCGTTGTATAGTAAATATTCAGATCAATAAGGGATACTTTATGGGTTGTTGACAAGCACCATGCGACGCCTGTAAGCAACATTTAGCGAATGTATCTTAAAAATACCTCCGGGGTGGACTGATGAAAACAATCGGAAAAATGCCCAAAGCGATCAAAAATCGCCTTCGATACATTCTGGCGGATATTGATGACACCCTGACGCTCAATGGTCGGCTGCCGGCCGTCGTGTTTGCCGCCATGGAGCGTGTCCAGGCAGCCGACATTCGCATGATTCCCATTACCGGTCGGCCGGCGGGCTGGTGCGACCACATCGCCCGCATGTGGCCGGTGGACGGTATTGTCGGGGAAAACGGCGCCTTTTATTTCTATTATGATTGCGGTCAGCGCAAAATGAAGCGGCGCTATTTCATGGCGGAAGAGCAGCGCAGCGCCGATCGCGAAAGGCTGGCGAACCTCAAAATAGAGATTCTCAAAAAAATACCCGGTTGTCGGGTATCGGCTGATCAACGCTACCGGGAGGCAGATCTGGCGATCGATTACTGTGAGGATGTGGCACCGCTACCTATGGCAGAGGTTGATCGTATTGTGGCCCTTTTTGAAGCTGCCGGTGCCCGGGCCAAAATCAGCTCGATTCATGTTAACGGCTGGTTCGGCGATTATGACAAACTCACCATGACCCGGATGCTCTTTGCCGAAGTGTTTAAAGACGATTTGGAAGCTGTTAAAGAAGATGTGATCTTTGTCGGGGATTCCCCCAATGATGTGCCCATGTTCCAATTTTTTCCACACGCCGTTGGTGTCGCCAATATTTTGCAGTTTAAAGAAAAAATTATGTATAGCCCGGCCTATGTGACCCGGCAGGAAGGCGGTTACGGGTTTGCCGAAATGGTGGACGTGATACTGGCAAAATGAATATGTTATCCAAAAATGATTGTTTGCAATTGATGTGCAACATGTTAATGCCCGAACACATCGTGGTCCACTCTATCCAGGTGTGCCGGGTGG
>JASFIV010000313.1:0-5158 GCA_050122475.1 Desulfobacterales bacterium
TATCCTGCAGGGTAGAGATCCCCGCGACGCCCACCATTTTGTGCAGCGCTCATGCGGCGTCTGAACGTACACCCATGCTCTGTCCTCGGTGAGGGCAGTCGATAATGCTGTTGGTGTCAAAATTCCAAAAAACGCCCGTATCATTCGCAATCTGCTGATGGGCGCCCAGTTCCAGCACGATCATATTGTTCATTTTTATCACCTGCATGCCCTGGACTGGGTGGATATTGTCAGCGCTTTGAAAGCGGATCCCAAAAAAACCGCCGCGCTGGCCGACAATGTTAGCAACGCGCCCTGGGGCGGGAGCGTTTATTTCAAAAATGTACAGCAACGCGTTAAAACGTTAGTAGAAAGCGGCCAGCTGGGTCCTTTTACCAACGCCTACTGGGGCCATTCCGCCTACAAGCTGCCGCCTGAAGCCAACTTGATGGCCACAGCACACTATATTGAGGCCATACGCCTGCAAGCGCGTACAGCCCGGATGCATGCCATTTTTGGAGGTAAGAATCCGCACCCGCAGTCGCTGGTGGTCGGTGGTGTGACCTGCGTCAGAGATCTTAAGCCGGATCGTCTTGCCGAATTTTTGTATGTTACCAAAGAAACCCAGGAATTCATTAAAAATGTCTATATACCCGATCTTCTGGCGGTTGCGTCTTTTTACAAAGACTGGGGCGCCATCGGCGGGACGGGCAACTTTTTGGCCTGGGGTGAATTTCCCGAATCCGAAAAGGAACCGGACAGTCTTTTTATGCCCAGAGGTGTCATTATGAAACGCGATCTGGGCGGCGTCAAAATGGCCAATCAGGCACGGGTTTCAGAGGATGTTACCCGGGGATGGTATAAGGACGGCCCGGCCAAACATCCGTACGAGGGTGAAACCAGGCCCTTGCAGGAAAACCCGCAATACCGACCGGGTGACGGTAAATATAGCTGGTTCAAAGCACCGCGCTACGAGGGCGAACCCTGCGAGGTGGGCCCGCTGGCCCGCGTTCTGGTCGCATATGCCAAGGGCCACAAGGAAATTAAGCCCGTCGTCGATAATGTGCTCAAGACCCTGGGTGTCGACGCTAACGCTCTGTTCTCTACTCTGGGGCGCACAGCCGCAAGAGGCATCGAGACGCTGGTAATCGGTGAACGAATGCAAACCTGGATGGGGGAATTGATTGCAAATGTCAAAGCCGGCGATACCCAGACCTTTGAACCCTATGAAATGCCCAAAAGCGGTATGGGGGTCGGCTTGAACGACGTCCCCCGGGGTTCTCTCGGTCACTGGGTTCACATCGAAGACGGCAAGATCAAAAATTACCAGTATGTCGTGCCTTCCACCTGGAACCTCTGCCCGCGGGATGCCAAAAACAAGATGGGCCCGGTAGAAGAATCGTTGATCGGCACACCGATAGCTGATCCCAAACGACCCCTTGAGGTTCTGCGAACGGTCCATTCCTTTGATCCCTGTATTGCCTGTGGTGTCCACATAATCGACCCGGACTCCAACGAGGTTTACAAGATCAAAGCGCTTTAGTGTGTGTTTGTTGACTCGAAACGGCCTTCCAGTATTTTGGAAGGCCGTTTTTTAATGCTGTTGACGCTTAGTCCGGTTTTGGTGTATAAATTATGCTTTTGGATTCGGTCCATTAACGATTAAATATCTCCTTGTTTAAATAGGTAAGGCGTGTCTGAGCAAAACCCTTTTGATGAAACTTATGCGGTCCATGTGATGGTGCTGGGTGTCGGCTGCACTCTGTATTCCGATGAAGGATTTGGCGTACGGGTAATTGAAAAAATGCAGCGAGAATACGATTTCTCAAAAGATGTGCTGTTGGTGGACGGCGGCGTGCTGGGTATCAATTTGCTGGGGGTGATTTCAAAACCGGATCATTTGATCGTGGTGGACGCCATCCGTAACAAAGGTAAACCCGGCGAGTTATATCGTCTGACAGGCGATGACATACCGGAGCGTATTCGGGCCAAAAACTCGCTGCATCAGGTTGATTTTCTGGAAGCGCTGACCCTCTGTCAGGTGCTCGATAATGTACCGGAAACCGTCATTGTTGGTGTCGAGCCTGATGACATCGATACCATGTGCCTTGATTTAACGCCGGTGATCCAGAGCAAAGTCGATGATGTCATTACCATGGTACTGGCAGAACTTGACCGTTTAGGTATTCAATATTCGATGAAAGGAACAGCAGATAATGTGTCTGGCAATCCCGTCTAGGATTACAAAGATTGAAAATAATATGGCAACCATTGATGTGGAAGGCGTTCAACGAGAAGCCAGTTTGTTGCTTCTCGAAGACGCCCAGGTTGGTGATTACGTTATCGTTCACGCCGGTTTTGCCATCTCAAAACTCGATCAAGCAGCGGCTCAGGAGACCTTGGACCTTTTGCGCGAGGCGATCGCCGCCGTAGATAAAAGCGAATCCAAACAAAATTAGTAAACGACTGTAGCCATTAAAGCGAAATGGTCCTTTATAGATCCCCCATTTTGTGAGCCACCCCGCCCAGACCACACACCATTGATGCCGTTATGCCGAATAACACTGCTGCCAAAAGAATTTACGTCAACGGCATAGTTCAAGGAGTCGGTTTTCGACCCTTTGTGTACAACCTTGCCCTTCAATATGGTTTGAAAGGCGAAGTGGCCAATACCGCTTCCGGGGTATCGATTCTTATTGAAGGATCGCCGGAAGCCATCCGGGCCTTTGAAACAGAGCTGACGGCCAAGAGCCCCCCGCTTGCCCACCTGGTTGAAATATCCGGCCACGCCGAATCCATAAAGCCCTTTGCAGAATTCAGGATTGTCAAAAGCAGAGGCCAGGCGCAGATGGCCACCCTGATCTCGCCGGATGTATCGATCTGCGATGATTGCCGGCAGGAGCTTTTCGATCCCAAAGATCGCCGCTATCAGTACCCGTTTATCAATTGCACCAATTGCGGGCCGCGTTACACCATCATCGATGATATCCCCTATGATCGCCCCAAGACCTCCATGCGGCATTTTAAAATGTGTGTCGCCTGCCAGGCCGAGTACGACGATCCGACCAACCGGCGCTTCCATGCGCAGCCCAATGCCTGTGACCAATGCGGGCCGCATGTCAGCCTTCATGACCACCGCCGCAAGCCGGTCACCACAGACAATCCCATTGAAGCGGCGGCGGATTGCATCCGACAGGGTCAAATTGTGGCTGTCAAGGGGCTTGGCGGCTATCATCTGGTGGTCGATGCCCTCAACAGTGAAGCGGTCCTGCGGCTTCGCAAACGCAAGTTGCGCGAGGAAAAACCGTTTGCCATCATGTCCGCCGATCTGGAAAGTATTCGCGAATACGCCCGGGTGCGCCCTGAAGAAGAAACCTTATTAACCTCCATCCAGCGCCCGATTGTATTGCTGCAAAAAAAGAACCCCAATCCCATTTCAGAGGCGGTGGCACCCGGCAATAAATACTGGGGGGTGATGCTGCCTTACACCCCGTTGCATTATCTGTTGTTCGAGCGTCAGTTTGCGGCCCTGGTCATGACCAGTGCCAACCTGAGTGAAGAGCCCATTGCCATCGATAATGACGATGCCTTTGAGCGCCTGGCCGATATTGCCGATTATTTTTTAATTCACAACCGCGACATCTATTTGCGCAGCGATGATTCCATTCTCAAACATACGGCCGGGCGCAGGCGTTATATTCGGCGATCGCGCGGATTCGTACCCATTCCGATATTTTTAAATCAGACAGTCCCGGCAATTCTGGCCTGCGGAGCCGAACTGAAAAATACCATTTGCCTGACCAAAGGCGATAAAGCTTTTATAAGCCAGCATATCGGTGATCTTGAAAACATGGCCACCCTGGATTTTTTTAAGCTGACCGTGGCGCATTTAGCACGCATCCTTGAAATTCAACCCGAACTCATCGCCTGTGATATGCACCCGGACTATCTGAGCACGCGTTTTGCCAAAGAACAGGCCCAAACCGGCATCATCGAAGTTCAGCATCATCATGCGCACATCGTCAGCTGCATGGCCGAGCACAAACTGGATGGCGCGGTTATTGGCCTGGCCTTTGACGGTACCGGCTACGGCACGGACGGCACCATCTGGGGCGGCGAGGTGCTGGTGGCTGAGGCCAAACAATTTGAACGGGTCGCCCATCTGGCCGAAGTGCCGATGCCAGGCAGCAGCGCCGCCATAAAGGAGCCCTGGCGCATGGCGCTTAGTTACCTCCGTGCAACCTTCGGGGAAAACCTGCCGGAGCTGGACCTTCCGTTGCTCAAGCAAATCGAGCCCCAAAAAATAAACATCATCGTCCAAATGATGGAAAAAGGCGTCAACTGTCCGCAAACATCCAGCCTGGGCCGGTTGTTTGACGCCGTGGCGGCGATAATCGGCATTCGCCAGAGGGTAAATTTTGAAGGGCAGGCGGCCATGGAACTGGAAATGCTTGCACAAGACTCCAGCGAGGCCATATATGACATCCAGTGGACTTCACAAGCGCCCATTAAAATATTGCCGCAACCCATCATTCGCGGTGTGGTGCAGGATATTCAAAACGGAATGTCGCCCGCTGACATCAGCATCAAGTTTCACCAGACCCTGATTGTTCTTTTTGGTGAAATATGTGGGACGGTCCGTCGCGATCACGATTTGAACCGGGTAGTGCTAAGCGGCGGCTGTTTTCAAAATTCTTTGCTGCTCAAAGGCCTGATCGGGCAACTGGAGGCCCATCATTTTGAGGTTTATGCCCACCAGCAGGTGCCCGCCAATGATGGCGGGATAGCGCTGGGGCAGGCCATGGTGGCTGCTGCCCGTTTCGGCTCCTAAATGGCCCTTTTTCCGCTGAGCTGTGTTCTCCGCGGATTTTAGCCTTCACCGTACTCTAAGTACGCCTCAGGCTAAAATCCTTGTGCGGCCTTGCTCAGCAAAAAATTGGCTCATTTATGAACCGAAACGAATTCTTTTTAGATTTTTCAATTCATTTGAATATATTGTTCTTATCTGAATAGACGACCACTGACGACTAACAACTGACAACGGACTATTACTATGACCCTAAAGCACATCGATGAATACCGGGATGCGGAGATATCCCGGAACCTGATTGAAAAAATTAAATCCATCAGCCACAAAGAGGTGCGTCTGATGGAAGTATGCGGCACCCATACGGTTTCC
>JASFIV010000314.1:0-5147 GCA_050122475.1 Desulfobacterales bacterium
CCAGGCGGACGTGTCTAGCGAAGAGCAGGTCAAGAATATGTTTGCCAAGATGTATCAGGAATTCGGCACCGTAGACATTTTGATCAACAATGCCGGTCTGCAGAAAGATGCGCCTTTTGATGAAATGACAATCGAGGAGTGGAATACCGTTATCAATGTTAACCTGACCGGGCAATTTCTGTGTGCGCGGGAAGCTGTACGAGAATTCAAGCGCCGCGGCGTCGTTAAGTCGGTATCCTGTGCGGCCGGAAAAATTATCTGCATGAGCTCGGTGCATGAAATCATACCCTGGGCCGGTCACGTGAACTACGCGGCCTCAAAAGGCGGCGTGATGCTGATGATGAAAAGCATCGCTCAGGAGGTCGCCCCTTATCGGATCCGTGTGAACAGCATTGCGCCGGGTGCCATTCGTACCCCGATCAACAGAGAGGCCTGGGATACGCCGGAAGCTTACGATGAGCTCATGGAGCTTGTGCCCTATAAGCGCATCGGCGAGCCGGAAGACATCGCCCGGGCTGCAGTATGGATGGCCTCTGATTATGCCGATTACGTCAACGGTGTCAGCCTGGTGGTCGATGGCGGAATGACGCTGTATCCGGGTTTCGCCACCGGCGGTTAATCACTTGGCCAAGACTGCAGCACCGCTGTGAATAGCTCGGCAAGTCGAAAAAAGGAGATGACACCACAACAATTGCATTTATTCGTCACATAAGTCAGATAATATTGAGAATATTCAACCTACGCGGGTTTTGACTCGATTCGGATTAGCCACAAGGAGGATTAAATGAGTAAAGAAGAACATATGGACGTTGAGGCGTCCTTTGAAGACACTGATCTTGAAGAGTTGGCCGCTCGCTTGAAGCGCGTTTTCGACATCCAGGATCGTAAATATGGATTCCCGGCAAAAACGTACCCAAAATGTTTTGTCGGCAGCGAGGCGGTTGCCCAACTCATCAAGGAGGGTATCGCGATCGACGAAAAAGATGCCGTGCGCATCGGCAATATGATGTTGAATGCAGGCGTGTTTCATCACGTACTCGATGAACACCCATTTAAGAATGAAAATTTGTTTTACCGCTTCATTTCGGATGAAGACCACGGCACCGTGGCACGTAAACCCGATGGCAGTGCCGTCAGCTGGGCGGATTTTATTGCACCGCTGACATCGGGCAAAGGCCAAGTCCATACCCTCCAGCCCCAAATTCCGAAACGCGATCCGAATCTGGCCTCGTTTTCTCAAGTTGACCTTGAAGCGGTCGGTACTTCACCGCTGGATGAGCATAATACCAAATATCTGGATCTGCTGCACCCCAGAGAGTGGGTCGATCCGAAAGCGAAGTCTTCATACAACCTGGTAGTGATCGGCGCCGGCGCCGGCGGTTTGGTTTCTGCGGCGGGTGCGGCGGGCGTTGGCGCACGCGTGGCACTCATCGAGGCGCATCTGCTCGGCGGCGACTGCCTTACGGTGGGCTGTGTGCCCTCCAAAGCTATGCTGCGTTGTGCCAAGGCGGCTGCAGCTGTGCGCAATGCGGCCGAGTTTGGCGTAAACGTCAGCGGCAACGTCTCGGTTGACTTTGGCTATGTCATGGAACGGATGCGCCGGCTGCGCGCAAGCATCGCACCGATCGACTCGGCCCAGCGCTACTCCGAAAAGCTCGGCGTGGATGTTTTTATCGGCAAGGGGCGCTTTACCGGCAAGAATACGATCGAAGTCAACGGCCAGACCCTCAAATTTGCCAAAGCGGTTGTGGCAACCGGCGGCACGGCGGCCGTTCCCAACATCCCTGGCCTCAAAAAGGCACCGTACCTGACCAATGCCTCGATATTCAACCTGACTGAGCTGCCGGCGCGCCTGGGCATCATTGGCGCGGGGCCCATCGGACTCGAGCTGGCCCAGGCATTCCAGCGTTTTGGATCCCAGGTAACGGTTTTTTCGCGCAGCGACAAGATCCTGCCCAAGGAAGACCCGGATGCGGCCAAGATTGTGGAGAATTCACTACGCTCAGACGGTGTCACCTTCGCCTATAACGTCAATTACAAAGGCGTGGAAAGCCGGGGCGGGAAAGCACCGTTGTCCTTGGTTATTGAAGACGACCTGGGAGAGCGTACGCTGGAATTTGACGCGCTACTGGTCGCCGCCGGCCGCAAGCCGACCGTCAAGGGACTGGGGCTTGAGGATGCCGGCATTGAATATGATGAGCGCATGGGTGTTAAGGTCAACGACCGGATGCAAACGACCAACTCGGATGTGTATGCCGTGGGCGATGTGGCCAGCAAGTACCAGTTTACCCACATGTCGGATTTCGGCGCACGGCTGGTCATCCGCAATGCCTTGTTCTTTGGGCGCGACAAATTTTCAAACTTTATCATTCCCTGGGCGACATACACCGAGCCCGAAGTAGCCCATGTGGGGCTTTACGAAAAAGACTTAGAAGAACAGAACATTGAGTTTGCGACCTTCACCCGCGAATTTTCCGATGTCGACCGCGGCATTGTCGACGGGGAGACCGAAGGCTTTGTGAAGATTCACGTCAAGAAAGGCACGGATCAGATCCTGGGTGCGACGATTGTCGGCAGCCATGCCGGCGATATGATCAGCGAGATCACTGTGGCGATGCAGGCCGGCATGGGGCTTGGCAAGCTGGCCAATGTGATTCACCCTTATCCGACGGCCGCCGAGGCCATTCGTCAATGCGGCGATGCTTACAATCGGTCTCGTCTGACACCGACAGTTAAAAAAGTGTTCAACCGTCTTATGGCCTTCAAACGCTGACGCGGTTGATCATGGCAGACCGGTAAACGCTGCAAGCATCCCGGAAACCCTGATGGAAACAGGTTCACCAAAACAGATAATGATATGCAAAATCCAGCAACTGATAGGTTATAACATTCGTAAATCGGCATCTAAGTTAGGTTTCATTGCCGTCATCATATAAGGATAAACAACAATGAATATCAAGCTACGGACAATTCCTTTGGTTGTCGCCACTGCTATTTTCTTCAGCATGGCGGTGCCCTCACTTGCCGAGGCAAAAAGTGAAATTTACAAAAACTGGCGGGGAATAGCAATAAAGGGTTATGATCCGGTGGCCTATCACAAGGATGGCAAACCGGTTAAAGGCTCCAGTAAATATGAATTCGAATGGAAGGATGCCAAATGGCGATTTGCCAGCGCAGAGCACCGGGATCTTTTCAAGGCCAATCCTGAAAATTATGCGCCTCGCTATGGCGGGTATTGTGCCTGGGCCGTCTCGCAAGGTTACACGGCGAGCGTTGATCCGGAAAATGCCTGGACGATCTTCCAGGGAAAGCTCTATCTCAACTATAACGTCGAAGTCAAAAAAACGTGGCAAATGGATATCCCGGGGAACATTAAAAAAGCCGATGCAAATTGGCCGGGTGTGCTGAAATAACGAAATAGGTCGCAAAATCCTTGGATAGAATGTCAGACCATACCATCGTTTGGGGTGAATTTGGCACCGACACATTAAATCCGAATAAGCCCGAGGGCGCCCGCTTGTTTCGTCACAATAAATGATTTTGCCGCTGACATCCACCCCGGCGATACCTGTCTCGGGTATTTAGGATAGAATTCTTTATTTTGAGATAATTTTTAGATTGCCAAATGAAATGTGCAATAATGTTAGGGGAGTTCCAAAGATTCGATGAAGGCACGGAATCTACACTTTTGAAAGTAGCATTTTTTGTGAGATTAGAATAAGTTATCTTAAATAACAGTCATCAATTTCTATCTTTTTTTTATCCCGACTTGACTGTACATGGCGAGCGCTTAAAATGTATTAATATATGTTGAACAAAATTAATTTGTAAAATATATATAGGGGGATCTTCTCTATATGAAGTTCAAGCTGGAAATGGCCCTGAGCATCTTTTGCATACGAAATGTTCAGCAAGATAGAAACCAACTGGAATAGAAAGGAGTCGACATGGATGTAAAAGATTATTGCAAGGCGATGTTGGCAGAGGTATCGGCCTGGAAGGTGAAGCTGGAAGCTATGAAGAAGACGGCGGACGGATTCGGATCCGAGCAAAAGGAAAAAGTTCTCCCGCTGATCGGGCAGCTCGAGCAGGAGGTCGTGAACGCGCAGATGCGGGTGGATCAGCTCGAGAAAGAGTGCCCTTCCGACTGGTCGCCAATAAAAAACGAACTCGACGAACTTTTCGGTACGGTCGGTAGCAAACTCGACCGTAACTTCCAAGAAATGTCTTCCCGAGAAACGTTATGGTAAAAGCGAGCCGGGGGGAGGGAGCCTCGCTCCCTCTCACCGGTCAGTAAAACGTGCCCTTTATGGTAATCTGGCTACAATCCGTTAAACAAAGGTAACCAATCAACCAACTCAAAAAATTTTGATCTGGATGGCATGTTCCCGAATGCCGTTATTGCCATAGCCCAATACATTCCAATCAGCATTCTCCGGCTGCCGGCGCCCTCTCGTGTCGGTGGCTCGGGACATTATAGTGTAGTGACCCTTTTTTTGAGCATCCCACAAATACTCCCAGTGACGCCAGGCGTAGGTTTCCTCAATGCCGATTAATTTTGCTGCAATCCATGTCTGGCCGCCATCAACAGATACTTCCACTTTACTAATTCCGGCTTCTCCTGCATAAGCAGAGCCTCGAATTGCCACAGTACCGGTCGGCAAATTATCACCATTTATCGGCTCGGTGATAATCGATTTGACCATGATATCTTTAACGACCTCACCGGATCGTGGATCTTCACCTTTTTGAAATACGCGGTATACCTTGTCCATAAAAAATCCTTCGTAAGGCCGATCAAGGACGGTAATTTTATGTAACCACTTCACACAATTTGCGCCCGTCCAACCTAAAGCCAAAGCCCTCAGTGGAAAGCCGTGCTTCAGAGGCAATGGTTCACCGTTCATCTCGTAAGCAAGGATCGTTGAAGAGATTGCTTTTTCCAACGGTATACTGCGGATAAATCTGATCCCGGCCGATCCCAATGGCTTATCCAAACCCTCGAAGCTAACGTGCTTGGCATTACGTTTCGGTTCGGCCATTTTCAACAAATCTTTCAGCCAGATACCACCCCAAATCGCATTGCCCACACCACCGATGGTCCAAGGATTGCCGGAAGCTTTTTCTTTGAGCAAAGAGCGGCTGTT
>JASFIV010000315.1:0-5130 GCA_050122475.1 Desulfobacterales bacterium
CCGTTTTTTTCCAGCTGCGTGATGTCAAAAAAGTCAACCGTTCCCTTTTTTGTCTTTAATTTTGCACGATAATCGGTGTTTTCCATCAAAGACTCCTCCAGTTTTTAGCTACTTTCATCACTCCATTACTCCACGACTACATTGACAAAATTGGTCTTACGTTTTCGCCTTGATGGCCTCGATCTTATACACATACTTTACCCAATCGTCGCCGTAGTAGTCTTCGGCTACGATACGCAGTGGAAACCCATGTCGTACCGGCAATTTTTCACCGTTGACTGCATAGGCCAGAAAGACTTTAACGGAGCGAATATCGGCGATCGGGAAGCGCTCTACTTTTTCATAGGTGCCCCGCGGCCCGTAAACGCTAACATGGGTGGTATCGGGCTCCATCTGTGCCAGATCCAACACCGTCATCAGCGATATTCCCTTCCATAGACCGTGATTGACAAAGACACCGGGGCAGATCAACAATACCTTACGCTCAATTGATGGCAGCTTGGTGATTTCGGGATAGGGTATTCGGGTTGGCACGGCAACGTTGCCCTCGACGATCAGTCGCCATGATGGCAGATGCACGGGATGGTTGCTCAACCCCATGGTCTCGAAAGCATCTAATGGCAAAACCTCCAGATTGCGAGTATCCAGCGTAGCCGGATTTTTATTGCGTAAGGTCGACAGGTCTGTGTCCCGCGGAACGATAAACCGTTTGGTTTGAGCCCAGGCCTTTTTTAGCGTGACCCTGATTGTCGCGACAAACAGGCTCAGACCGGCCAGCAGTTTTAAGGCCCAGGTAATAAATTGTCGACGTGTTTTCATTTGTTTTTGCGTTGCAGGTGCCGGATGCCATCTTCAGCTGCAACGATGATCTCGCTGGCCAGACCCAGAAAAAGCCCATGTTCGATAACACCGGCGCGCTGGTTTAGCCTTTCCGCCAGGGCGGCTGGATCCGACATCGGGCCGAAATTTGCATCCAGGATATAATTGTGTTGATCTGTTTTATAAGGCTGCCCTTCATCATCGCGGCGCACGCTAACCGCTGCACCCAGCGATTGTAAAAAGCTGGTTTCTGTTCTGACAGCAAAGGGGATCACTTCTACCGGCAGGGCCCAGTGGGTGCCCAGACAGTCAGAAAGTTTGCTTTCATCGACGATGATGATATTCGTGCGGCTGGCCTGTGCAACCACTTTTTCGCGCAGCAGCGCACCGCCGCCGCCTTTGATCAAATTCAGCTCCGGGTCGACCTCATCGGCCCCGTCGATGGTCACATCGATTTCCGGCTGCTCATCCAGGGTCGCCAGGGGGATGTCCAGTTCGCGAGCCAGTTTTTCGGTTCGAATGGAGGTTGGAATGCCGACGATGTTTGCGAGATCCCCGGATTTGATGCACTCCGCAATTCGGGTCACGGCAAACGATGTCGTGCTGCCGGTACCCAAGCCGACGATCATACCGGATTCGATTGCTTCCACAGCGCGGTGTGCCGCCGTTTGCTTTAATTCATCCTGCTTTTTCAAACCCATGAAGCTCCCTGTATCATTATCTCAAGTTCTGAATTCTCATCAGTCATCCGCCTTTTGCCAATATCAACCATGACTGTTGGCTTCGGGAGGAAATTCGTTTTTGCGGGAGGCGATATCTGATTGGATTGCCCGATGCATTGACGGCGGTCCCATATTTGGGATTAAGGCTATCGCCCCTTGGGCAAACGACCGTGTCATTTGAATCCCAAATATGGGATCGCATGGTAGGTTGCTTTTGATATCGGCTCCAGCAAAAATGGTTTTCCGACCACAGATTCGCATAAAAGGTTACACGCGTACTACGCGGCTTTCAGTTGCTTGCATTTTTCAGCAATGCTCTCCAGCAGTTTGGCAAACGGTTTGGCAAAAGCCACGACGCCGTCATCCTGCAGTTTCCGGGTGACGGCGTCCAGATCGATGCCCAGATCAGCCAGTTGGGCAACCTGGCTTTGCGCTTCATCCAATCCCTGGGTGAGGGTCTGGGCCACCCGGCCGTGATCCATAAAACTGTCCAGGGTTGCCGGCGGCAGGGTGTTGACTGTATCCGGCCCGATGAGTTCATCGACATACAGGTTGTCCGGGTAGGCCGGATTTTTAGTACTGGTACTGGCCCACAGAACGCGTTGCACCTGCGCACCTTGAGCGGCCAGCTGTTGCCAGCGGGGTTGCTGAATAATCTTTTTGTATTCGGCATAAGCGATTTTCGAGTTGGCGACCGCAATCTTGCCGAGCAGCTCTGAGTGGCCGATTTTTTCCAGTTCCTTATCCACCGCCGTATCCACGCGGCTGACAAAAAATGACGCCACTGAGGCCACGCGATCAATCGCATGACCGCCCTTGAGGCCGGGACCGTTTGCAGCCAGTTGTTCGAGTCCGGCCTGATAGGCATCAGTGACGGCCTTATAATTTTGCAGGCTAAAAATCAAAGTGACATTTACATTGACACCGCACCCGATCAATTCGGCAACGGCCGGCAGACCTTCCTTCGTTGCCGGCACTTTTATCATGACATTGGGTCGGTTTACGGTTTCAAATAGCCGCTTGGCCTCGGCCACAGTCTTGTCCGTTTCGTAGGCCAGCTCCGGGTTGACCTCCAGGCTGACGTAGCCGTCTTTGCCATTAGTCGAATCATAAACGCCGCGCAGCGTGTCGGTGGCCAGCGTAATGTCTTTTATGGCCAGCGCTTCATAAATTTGCTCAATGGAGCCGTCTGTTTTAACCAGCTGCTTCAAATCGTCATCATAATCGTTGCTGCCGGCAATGGCTTTTTCAAAGATTGCCGGATTGGACGTCACCCCCCTCAGACCGGAGTCGACCATTTGCTTGAGCTCGCCGGAGGTTAATAATGAGCGTTGAATGTAGTCCAGCCAGATAGATTGGCCTATTTTCTCAAGTTCGATCAGGTTAGACATACCCGTCTCCTTCTCCTCGTATATTCGATGTAAACCAAATGTATCTTTAAACACATTCCAGCACTTTTTCAACCACCTGATCGGCCGTCAGCCCGAATTTTTCGAACAGCGTCTGAGCCGGTGCTGATGCGCCAAAATGATCCAGGCCAACGACCTGACCGGCATCACCGACATAGCGATGCCAGCCCTGAGGGCTGCCGGCTTCGATGGCAACTTTGGCTTTAACCGTAGGCGGTAAAACCTGCTGGCGATAATCGGCCGGCTGGGCTTCAAAAAGTTCCCAGGACGGCATGCTGACCACGCGGGTGGCCTTTCCTCTGGCGTTAATCACCTCAGCGGCTTTCAGGGCAATGTGCACTTCCGACCCGCTGGCAATCAGGATAACCTCCGGTTTGTTGTTGGCGGCTTCATCCAAAATATAGGCTCCCTGGTGGAGGCCCGCAGCGGATGCATATTGTGAGTTGCGATCGAGGGTCGGAAGATTCTGTCGCGTCAGCGCCAGCGCCACCGGTCCGCCGCGGTGCTGGAGGGCGGCCTGCCAGGCCTGGGCGGTTTCATTGGCATCGCAGGGCCGAATGAGCAATAGATTCGGTATGGCCCTTAAAGCCGCCAGTTGTTCGATCGGTTGATGGGTGGGGCCGTCTTCTCCCAGTCCGATGCTGTCATGGGTAAACACATAAATGACCTGCTGTTCTGTGAGCGCCGATAGGCGGATGGCAGGTCGCATGTAATCAGAAAATATGAGAAATGTGGCGCCGTAAGGTATTAAACCGCCGTGCAGTGCCATACCGTTTAAAATACCACCCATCCCGTGCTCCCGCACACCAAAGCGCAGGTTGCGGCCACCGTAATTTCCGGCCTGGAAGTCGGACTCATTGTCAATCAGGGTTTTGGTAGAAGGCGCCAGGTCAGCCGACCCCCCAACGAGATTGGCGACTGTCGGGGCCACCGCATTCAATACTTTTCCGGAAGCCACCCGGGTTGCCATTCCCTTCTCATCGGGTTCAAATTGCGGGATATCCTTTTGCCATCCGTCCGGAAGCTGACCGCTGAGCCAGCGACGGCACTCAGCGGCCGCTTTTTTAAACTCTGTTTGATAGGCTTCAAAAGCATTCTGCCAGCGGTTTTCCAGTTTCTGGCCGACGTCGATGGCCTTACGAAAATGGCCCAATGCTTCATCCGGAATCAGAAATTCAGATTCCGGCGGCCAGCCGAGATTTTCTTTGGTGCGCTGAATCTCTTCAAGCCCCAGTGGCTCCCCATGCGCGCTGGCAGTATCCTGTTTGTTGGGGCTTCCGTAACCGATGTGCGTTCGGACTGCGATCAAAGACGGCCGGTCGGTTTCATTCTGGGCTTCGATAATCGCCTGCTCCAGGGCCGGCAGATCGTTGCCGTTTTCAACATATTGAACATGCCAGTCATAAGATTCAAAACGTATGATGCGGTTCTCCGTAAAGGTTATATCGGTGTCGCCTTCGATGGAGATGTGGTTGTCGTCGTAGAGGTAGATCAGCTTGCCCAGACCAAGGTGACCGGCCAGTGAAGCGGCTTCATGTGAAATGCCCTCCATTAAATCTCCGTCGCTGACAATGCCATAGGTAAAATGATCGATAATTTGATGGCCGGGTTTGTTATAGCGGGCCGCCATATAACGCTCAGCCAGGGCCATACCGACACCATTGGCAAATCCCTGACCCAGCGGGCCGGTGGTGGTTTCAACACCCGGCGTAACGCCATATTCGGGATGACCGGGTGTTTTGCTGCCCCATTGACGAAAATTTTTTAATTCTTCTAAAGACAGGTCATACCCGCTCAGATGCAACAGGCTATAGATCAGCATCGAGCCATGCCCGGCCGAGAGCACAAAGCGGTCGCGGTTGGGCCATGTCGGATCTTTAGGATTGTGCCGTAAAAAGCGCGTCCAGAGAACATATGCCATGGCGGCTGCGCCCATGGGCATTCCGGGGTGCCCGGAGTTGGCTTTTTGCACCCCATCGGCTGAAAGCATTCGAATCGTGTTGATACACAACTGGTCCAGTTCGCTCGACATTATCCCCCCCCTCTTCAAATAAAAGCTTCAACTGTTGTGTTTCGCTTCTTTAAATCTATAAACATCTGATAAATTCGAATATCGAAGCACGAAATCCGAAACAAATACGAATTTTCCAAATTCTAAACTCAAAGCCATGAAAATCTGG
>JASFIV010000316.1:0-5094 GCA_050122475.1 Desulfobacterales bacterium
CAGCACGATATGTTTCAACCATAATGTTTCGCGTCCAGGGATATCGATTTTGAGCATTCTTTATTTCCCTGATTATTTTTAATCTACAACAAAATTCACGAAATGGGTTTAAGTTCAAGCGATGTGGTTATCCATGGCTTTTTTCATTCGATCCAGCGCTTCATGCAACAGCGGCCGTTGACAGCCGAAATTAAGACGCACAAATCCGGGCCCGCCAAATTCGATCCCGTCCTGCAGCCCCACTCCGGCGTCTTCAAAAAACCGGACTGGATCCGGCAAATCAGCGGTGCGCAAATCGATCCAGGCTAGATAGGTTGCCTCAACAGGCGCCATTGAAAGTCTCGGCATATCGGCAATGGCACGCGCTACCGTATCCCGATTATCGCGCAGGTATTCCAGTAAAGCGGCATGCCAGTCGGCGCAGTCCCGATAGGCGGCTTCCGCAGCGGCGTAACCAAGCGCATTTACATGCGGAACTATGCCTGCCATGGCATTGATAAAGCGCCGGCGCAGCTTTTTTTCGGATATGACCGCAAAGGCACACCCCAGGCCAGGCAGATTAAACGTTTTACTGGGCGACATCAGGGTAATCGTTCGCTCCGCAATGGCCGCATCAAGCGTTGCCGTCGGGATGTGAATCATTTCGCTGTCCAGAATCAAATCACAATGAATCTCATCGGAACAGATAACCATATCGTGCTTTTCACAGATGGCCGCCAGGGAGTTGAGTTCATCACGACTAAAGACACGCCCGACCGGGTTGTGCGGGTTGCAGAGTATAAATACCCGTGTGTTGGGTGTTATTGCTTTTTCCAGAAGATCAAAATCAAGAGTCCAATGATTGTTCGTTTCCTGCAGGGGCACTTTGATCAAACGGCGCCGGGAGTTTTGGGGTGCGCTCAGAAAGTACGGATAAACCGGCACCGCCGTCATGACATCATCATTGTCTTCACCGACAGCCCGGCAGGCCACGTTAAAGCCGGTCACCACACCGGGCAACCACACCAGCCACTCAGGTTGAATCGACCAGCTAAAATCAGCTGCAAGCTTTTCGACCACAATGGTTTTTAGACTTTCAGGCGCAACCGTATAACCGAAAACACCGTGGGCAATCCGCTGCTGTAAGGCCTCGATAACAGCCGGCGGAGAACAAAAATCCATATCCGCCACCCACAGCGGAATAATATCCCGGTCCTTATATTTGTCCCATTTCACACTGGCGGTATTTCGCCGCTCCACCGGTATGCTGAAATCAAAACAGGTGTCCTTATCCACAGTCTGTTTTCCTTAATTTTCAAGTTCTTGCCCAATCAAAGGCCCTTTTTTTGTCCCCGGTCGGTTCATCACCGGATCGACTGCGCCTAGCGTGCCAATATGCATCCCTATGACATATAGACGTTATCCGTCAAGTGATGAATCAAGATTAATCAGACTTGGGTATGGATTTGAAATCGAAATGCTTGTCAAAAAGATAGGGATCATCGAAATGAGCCCGTCCGACGAATTTGACGGCATGGTGGCCGCGCTGCCGCATCCGACCCACCTGGGGAACGCCCATTGGAATGAAAATGTCCGATTCCACCCGTTCGCTATATTTCCCAATACCCCTGGGATTAAACATGCTTTTATGCAGATTGCCATTTTGGGGCAACATTTCAAGTTGCTCATAAGGTACCAATTGATAGGGTCGAAACGCGGTGGACATGCTCTGGGAACTGATATGGCTAACCTGATGCCAGCCGGAAATGACGTGAATCGCGATTCTTTGGCGCGGATAATCTTCCGGCAATTGGGTCGGCACGAAGGCATCGATGGCCAGCGGGACGGGCAGAATTCGTAAAACCCTTTCTTGGCGTGGCACATAAAAATGATAACAGCCGCAATTGTTCATGATGTCGACCATGAAAGGATTACCGTGTGCATCCAGGCTCACCCGGACCGTTAATCCGTCCATATTACCGCGCTCAATTCGCGGCGAATTGGGCCCGCTGCGTGCTGAATACCAGAAGACATAGTTAATCTGTAATACCGGCTTATTTTTTAAATAGGCGTGAGAAAAATAGGTATACGCTTTTGGTGCGTCGGGATTGACACTGAGCGTTATATCGGTCCAGACCACCGCACCGAGCCGATCATAATCTGCGGCTAAATCCTGCACGATCAGGGGTGCAAAAGTCGCCTGTAATTTTTTGCGATCGACAGCCGAGGGCAGCGGTATTTCCAGCGGATTTTGTCTGGATCGTTGCATTATGTTGCGAACGTCCCGCCTGTTGAACTCTAACGCATTGGCCGGACCATAAGTCTCTAACCTTCCCAGTGTCGGTCGCTCATCTTCGGGCATTTGGTGCCATTCAGCAATCTCATCATTGACCTGAAGGGTGACGATCGCAACCGGAATAGCGGCCAGCGGGTATAAACCGAAAACCCGCATCAGGGTGGAATATTCACTTGAATCCTGCACTGCGACGCCCAGAACCTCAAAAAAATCGGACTGGTTTTGGTCGTGGGCCAACAATATATTGGAATATTTCAGCGTTATTGCAAGCAGCATTTGGCGATCGGCTTCAAAACCGAAGTCGGCGGCCAATCTTTGCACCTCCGTTGCAGGTAAATTCTGAATTTCAGCTTTGCGGGCAGCCATATCCAATTGCTGCATCCAACGCACCCACTGGTTTCTTTGAGCATCATTTCCAAGCCGCCCTTTTAGCGAAACGACAAATCGGTTTGCCCGTAAATAAGGAAAGCCAGAAATTTGAAAATAGGCGCCATTGCGAACACCGGCTTGATTAACGGCCTTATCCAGCTCGGAAAAAAAAAGCACGGCTGGCGGCGGCCTTTGCGAGTTGTTCTCAAAACGATATGAGACCCGGCTGGCGCAGCCCTGCGTAATTATAATCAGAATAAGCAGGACATAAGTATTTAGGGTGTTAAGCTGCATCTCATCAGTGCATAAATGCTGTCAAAGGCGGTTGGTTGGCAATCTTGGCCTCCTGGTATGGATGATCCGTAAATCCCTATCTTTATTCCCAAGAACAAACTCGGCCCAGATAGGATAAAGCGGGGATTTAGGTCGCTCTTTAATGGGTGTGCTGTTAGGATCACTTTTTTTTAGTTCTCAAAAGTGAATCGTATGCACGGGTTAATTCAACAAACTTTTCCTGTTTACCGCCTTTATCCGGATGAAGTTCCCGGGCTCTGCGTCTGAATAATCGGCTCAGCTCCTGACGGCTCATTTTTTTAAGCGCATTTTCGGTTTCATCAAAAATCGTGCTGGCTTCCTTCATTGAGACCGAAGCGGTTTGAGATGGAAATTGAGGGCCTCGCCGGCTGTTGATGAAATTACGGATATAATCTTCCACCCAGGATCGTGAAGCAAAATCGTAATCGTAAAACATGAACAGATACCGAGTTAAATATTCATGCAACCAGCCGTCGGTTGTCATGCCGGCCCAAAAAACGTCATCACCATTCAATTTACATATTTCGGCGTCAAAATACGCATCGACATCACTTTGTTTTAGAAACTGCGGTCTCTTGGCGGCAAAGGATTGGCTGAAGAACCGATTGATATCAAATATAACATAGGCATAGGCCTTATATTCTCGGGGATTTAACTGCTGTTCCATTTCCATGAATTTCTGTTCAAGCTCATCTCTGGATTTATGACGCAGAATATCGAACACCTTATCAGGCATTAGCCATAGATATCCCTGCTCCATGCGGCCAAATTTTAAATAATGCAGCCGGCGTTTATCGAAATTATGCACCGGCAGGTCGATTTTGCGAGAAGCGTGAGGTGCTAGCGTTTGTGGCGACCGCTTGCCTCTATTGCGAAAGTGTTCCACTGCGTGTTGGATGCGCGGTTTTATAAACGGCCAGAAAATATCCTCCAGGTCATTCGCCTGCAGGTTTACGCCGCATGCCTCTAAATGATCCTCTATATCCGGATCAACATAAAAAGCGTTTCCCCCTGGATAGATAATGTGTTGGCCTGGGCGGATTCCCAGATCAAAAAGATCGCGACTCAGGTAATGATTACCGTCCCAGTATGATTCGCGGATGTAATAATGGGGCACACCGTCGATGATTTTACGGGCTAGATACATTCCTCTCTATTTCCTCCGATGATCATTATTTGGTTTCCCCAATTTTTGGAGTTTCCGTACACAGCCGCTGGCTTCTGGCTGTTGGTTTCTGGCTGATTGCCGCTGGTTCTTGTATCGCCGCGGAGACACTCTCCCTTGCCATAATAATGCACCATTCGAAAACAACCGAGGACGAGGACGAGAACGAGTACGATAAGAGCATCTATAATCTTCGTCGTCGTCGTCCTCGTACTCGTACTCGAGAACTCAAATCTCCTGAAATCAGCACCGCGCAACCCGTAACCTGCAACCTCGGCCTATTTAAACGCTGATATTCCCGTAATCTCCTGTCCGATAACCAGCGTATGCATACTATCTGTTCCTTCCAGGGCACTAATCGCCTCCAGGTCACATAAATGCCTGATGATCTGGTGGTCGGCCAGTATGCCACGCGCACCGAGAATATCACGCGCAATGCGGGCAATCTTAATGGCTTCTTGCACGTTGTTCATTTTTGCCAGCGATATTTGCGCCGGACGGGCCTGGTGGGTATCCAACAGTCGCCCCAGGTGGTAATTAACGAGCTGTGCCTTGGTAATTTCCACCAACATACGGACCAGGCGATCCTGAACCAATTGATATCCGGCAATTGCTCGATCGAAAACCTGACGCTTAAGGGCAAAGGCTTTAGCTGCCTGATAACACGCGACAGCAGAACCAACGGCACCGCAGGCAACGCCGTAGCGGGCAAAATTGAGACATTCAAAAATGGATTTAAGGCCTTTGGCACCCGGCAAAATGTGATCCGCATCAAGGGTACAGTCCTTCAATTCGATCATCGCTGTCGGTGATGTTCGATAGGAAAATTTGCGCTGAATCGGCGTTGCGCGAAATCCGGGTCTATCGGTTTCTACCACAAAACCTCGGATGTCTTCATCACATTTGGCCCAGATAATGGCCACCTTTGCAAAGGTGCCGTTTGTAATCCACATTTTTTTGCCATTCAGAA
>JASFIV010000317.1:0-5052 GCA_050122475.1 Desulfobacterales bacterium
TGCGTTATGATATTGCAGTGAAAGTTTGGCAATGCGGACTATAAACCGCTTCCAAACTGGATTTTGATTTTACCATAACAAATAATTTCGAAATTTTGCGAAAAAATTTTCGAAATCTTGCGAAATTTCAGATCAAACTGCATTGGACCTTAGGTTTAAAGAAAAATAACCCCACAATTTGAAACGGCATTTTTCAACCACCCAACATTGGCACACTCCATGCTTTCAATTATCAATGAAAAATACGTACCAGCTTGGCACCTAAAGCAATACTTTTATTTCTAAAACCACTGTTATCATGAACAAACCCCTCAAATTTTGCAAATTTTGCTCTCGGCATGGTCCTCACGATTATGTCAGGAGCCCCTATTCGTATTTTGTACCTGAAAAAGCAAATGTGATTTAAAATGTCTGGTGATTTTTTCTTTTGAGAAGAATTCATCGGATGACAAGACAAGGAGAAGTAAAATGAATAAGCCTCGTAAATATATGGTGGTCCATGACGATCCACACATCCCATGGGACAAGGTTGAAGAAAACTGGGCCAAGCTGGCCGATGTCGAACACGCCACCTGGATCCGCACATGTTACAATAAAGACAAAGGCATCCGTTATTGTGTTTGGCTGGCAACGAACGAAAAAATGTTGGCCGCAATTTTTGACGAGCTCCACATCGCCTATGAGTCTATCATTGAAGTCCAAGAAACCGTTCCCGATCTGTGGGGCACAAAATGGCAAGAACATTTAGAAGCAGAAGCGACGGCGGATACACTCGGTTTCTGATTGGGCTCTAATATCAGACAACTTGTGAGATAAGCATCCCGTAGGTCTAAACCAACGGCGATCCTGGGGGGCCTGATTTGCCCGGGTGCATCAAACCGTTGACAAGCTGACAAGCCCTAAAGTCTGGAGTCGATACATGCCTGTTAATCGGCAATCGTCAATGATTCAATGACCTGGCAAATGAGATAGTCCGCATGGTTGAATACCGGTTAGTCCCCGTCCGGGACCCGATCGCCCCAGGGGATTTTTTCACCGGGTGCCCACGTGTCAAAGGCGCTTGGCGTGATGAAATCGCCCCGGCGAACCTGATCGTAAACCCATACGATCCGGGTGTGACATTCCCATACTCTTTTGCCCAACTGTCGCTGTCTTTTTCTCAATGCCTTTTCGGCAGCCTCTCGGGTCTTGTGGATGGAAACCACTTCCTTTTTGCGCTTTGCCGGGTCGAATTCGTCATAAATTAGTGCAAACATAATCGTACCTCCTGCATTGCTGAACAAAGCAATGCTTGTTTTTTATGAAATGCAACAGCCGTACCAAAGAAATAACCGGTTGCGAAGCGCATTCTGATTCGACGTGGAAATGTCATGCACATTCGATTTGAAGCTTTTGCAATATATTTGGGCTGCAATGAATTTACCTGGTGGATGCTGCTTTTTGATAATCTTCAACGAAAATGTCTCAATTTTTCTAATTCTAACGCATCCTTTAAACACTCTTTTCGCGCCTGTATAATTAAGTATTTGAAACTACATTCTTTTTTATATTTTTAAGTGGTGGCATATTTCATGCAGAATAACTTTAAGAAAATTGCGTGAGCGATAAACAGCATTAATAGACCATTCTTGAAAAGGAACAGAGAATAAATTTGTTGAAAAAATCTAAAAAGGTGCAGAGAGGATCTTCAAGCGCAACCGCCGCTTCAAGTTCATCCGGTTCGGGCAGAATAGATAAACCTGGATGCGGGCGCAGGCGACGCCGGAGTGGCAGAGGCAGAAAGAGGTTGAGTTCGAAAACCAGTCCGGGTTTAAAGCAGCCTATGGCGCAAGTTTCTGAAAATAATGGATTGAGTGAAAGCGCCGACTTTCAGGAATTGGACGGCCTAGTTAAACAAGTTGATATGCTCAAAAAAAAAATACGAGATCTATTTATGCGCACACAAGAAACAAGGCCACGTAACTGAAAAGCAAAGCAAACAAAAAATCTACAGGTGGCCTTAATCAAATATATTAACTTCATCGACTATTAGATTTAATTGTTTGAAATCAGGAGGTACGCCAATGAAAATCGCAATTAGTTCGTCAGGTAAAAGTTTGTTCTCTCCGCTCGATCCTCGATTTGGCCGCTGTGCCTATTTTCTTATCGTTGATCCAGCAGATATGCGCTATGAAGCGTTTGAGAATCAGAGCGCCGCACAAAGCGGGGGGGCCGGGATCCAGGCAGCTCAATTCTTAGCGAATAAAAACGTGAGCGCAGTGATTACCGGTCATGTAGGGCCGAATGCCGTTCAGACACTAACAGCTGCCAGCATCGAAGTATTTGCAGAGCAGCAAGGCACCGTTGAACAAGTCGTGGAAAAGTATAAGCGTGGACGCCTCAAATCCACAATCCAGTCCACTGTTTACAGCCATTTCGGCATGGGCAGCGGTGCGGCTTCTACAGGACGTGTCGCCTCTGGGAAGACACCAGCTGGTGGACGCGGAATGCGTCAAGGGGGCGGATTTGGAATGGGCCGAGGCAGCGGCCGCGGTATGGGGCGTGGTGGAGGTATGCGTCAGGGCCAGAGCGGTGGCAGCGGCAGAGGAATGGGACGCGGCGGTACGAGTCGCGGTTAGCAAAAACGATCTAATTGAGAGACCATTTAGTATGATTATCAGCATTGCCAGCGGAAAAGGCGGGACCGGGAAAACAACGGTGGCGACCAATTTGGCACGATCTATAGGCGCCAATGTTCAGCTGCTGGACTGTGATGTGGAAGAGCCCAACGCACATCTGTTTATCAATCCGTCATTTGCGGGTTCGGAGACGGTTTCGATGCCGGTACCGGAAGTCGATGAAGAAAAGTGTACCTATTGTGGAAAATGTGCAGAAATTTGCCAGTTTAAGGCTATTGCGGTTGTTAATGAAAATGTACTGATTTTTGAAGAACTTTGTCATAGCTGCGGTGGGTGCTGGGAGGTCTGTCCTGAAGGGGCTATTGTCCAAGGTGGTCGGGAGCTTGGTGTCATTCAAAAGGGTTACAGCAACGGTATCGAGTTCATTCACGGCAGGTTGCGGGTAGGTGAAGCCATGTCGCCGCCGTTGATCAAAAAGGTGCGCGCCTACCAGAATCCTGGTAAACTCACCATCATTGATGCCCCTCCAGGGACCTCATGCCCGGTGATTGCATCCATGAAAGACACCGACTTTGTGCTGCTGGTTACCGAACCAACGCCTTTTGGCTTATATGATCTAAAACTTGCGGTTGGTGCCGCTCAAATACTCAATATTCCGTTGGGGTTGATCATCAACAGATCAGATCTGGGAGATGACAAGGCAAGAGAATATGCCCATCAAGAAGGTCTACCTATTCTTATGGAAATTCCGTTCGATCGGCAGATTGCGGAAGCATATTCAAGGGGAGAGATGCTGGTTGACGTTATGCCGGAATGGAAGGAAAGATTTTTAGTGCTGTATGAAAAAATTAGGCATCTTTCCAGCCACCAAACAATAAACGCCAAATACTAATAACTAAACACCAAACATGAAAGAATTAATTGTCATCAGTGGTAAAGGCGGTACAGGAAAAACCAGTCTAATTGCATCATTTGCATCATTAGCTGAAAGCAAAGTTCTTTGCGATGCAGATGTGGACGCTGCAGATCTTCACCTGATTATGGATCCGTATATATCCATGCGTGCCGATTTTAAATCCGGTCACACGACCAATATTAATAAAGATATATGTACAGAATGCGGACAGTGTTTGGAACTTTGCAAATTTAGCGCAATCAGTGATGATTTTAAAGTCAATCCTATTGACTGCGAGGGTTGTGGTGTATGTGTCTATTTTTGTCCGGAAAAGGCAATTGATTTCCCTGAAAATAAATGTGGCCATTGGTTTTATTCAGAAACCCGATTCGGACCCATGGTTCATGCCAGGCTTGGAATTGCTGAGGAAAATTCCGGAAAACTGGTAACTCTTGTGCGGCAAGAGTCCAAAAGACTGGCCGATGAAAAAAATCTTGATCTAATTCTGACAGACGGTCCTCCCGGCGTAGGGTGCCCGGTAATTGCCTCCATTGGTGGTGCCAGCGCGGTGCTTATCGTAGCTGAACCTACCCTATCAGGCATTCACGATATGGAACGAGTCGTGCAACTGGCAAATCATTTTAAGGTGCCGGCGATGGTGTGCATCAACAAATTTGACCTCAATCTGGACCTAACCTGTGATATTGAAAATTTTGCACGGGATGAAGGCCTGTACTGCTTGGGAAGAATTCCATTTGATCCAATCTTCACAAGGGCTATGATACAGGGTCAGACGATTTTTGAATATAACAGGAATTCAAGCGCTGGGGAGGCTGTTAAAAGAATCTGGAATACTTTATCAAAATCCCTAAATTTATAAGTTGACTGATAAAACAGGAGGAATGTAAACATGAAATTTGCCATACCATTAGCAAATGGAAAACTAACCGCGCATTTTGGACACTGCCAGGAGTTCGCACTCATCGAAGTTACTGACAATGAAATTGCTAATAAACAAATATTAGTACCCCCTCCTCATGAACCCGGTGTCCTGCCAAGCTGGCTCCACGAATTGGGGGCCGACGTTATTATCGCCGGCGGCATGGGTCAAAGGGCTGTTAGTCTTTTCAATGAAAATGGCATCAAAGTGATCACTGGCGCTCCTGAATTAGAGCCTGAAGCTCTTGTCACCAATTATTTGGATAATACGCTAATGACCGGCGTCAACGTTTGTGATCACTAGCCAAAGCATTTTCATCTTTAGATATTGTATTTGATAACGTCGTCTTTGCGTCTCTTAAAAAGAGAACTATTTTGAGGCAAGTCCAGCTAAAATTAATTCAACTTTTAGCACATAGACGCATAAATAGGTAGTTCTTAGGGATAATCTCTCAACGCTTTATAGTGAATAAATAGGTGAGGTCCCTTGTAATTGGAACAAAATTTTAAAAGTTTCATCGAGGGCTTTATCGCATGCAACATAAAGGTTTGATTCAGGTTTACTGCGGCAATGGTAAGGGCAAAACAACTGCCGCACTT
>JASFIV010000318.1:0-4978 GCA_050122475.1 Desulfobacterales bacterium
GGGTTTTCTTCCAATGCCTTCTTCTTCTTCGGCCATCCGCCTTGCGATTTCAATGCCCTCGTCCTTTTCTTCGATTTCGTGGTTACTCATAATAATCACCCCATCTTTCAGGAAAGTTTGACGGCAAAAAACCCGCTATTCGGATCGGTATTACGATCTTCCGGCACGCAGATTCAAGTGACGATGTAGACTCGGATGAAGCTCAGCACAGCGGCAGTACAGACAAGATGCGCCCGGTCAGCGCGTTATATTCATTTTGCTGATGAGAAATCTTTGTGGAGGCGGCGGCTGGCCACCGCCACCTCCACAGGCAGGTTGTTTGATTATGGGTATCGCTTACTTTAAACCGGCTTCTTTGTAATATTTTTCGGCCCCCGCATGCAGCGGTGCGGAAAGACCTTCCATCATGTTTTGCTTGGTCAAAACAGCATAGGCCGGATGTAGCTTTTTAAAGTCGTCAAAATTGTCGAAAACCTCTTTGGTGATGGCATATACGACGTTTTCCGGCACCTTGGCAGACGTCACAAAGGTGGCCTTGACACCAAAGGTTTCGACATCAGCATCATTCTCGGCCCCCGGATACAGGCTGATGGGAATAGTGGCCTTGGCATAGTAGGGATTGTCGGCAATGAGCTTGTCGATGCCAGGACCGGTAACCGGTATGAAGCGCACCTTGCGGGCGCCGGCAGTTGCCTCTTTGATGGCGCCGCTAGGCGCACCGACGGTATAGAAAAACGCATCTATGCGGCCGTCCTGAAGCAGACCGGGCGCTTCAGCGGCTTTGACGCTTTCAGCGGTTATGTCGGTGTTGTAATCGATGCCGACTGCCGTCAGGGCATCAATCGAGTTTTGGCGCTGGCCCGAGCCGGGATTGCCGATATTGACCCGTTTGCCCTTCAGATCTTCGATGGTCTCGATGCCGGCATCAACCGCCGCCACCAGGTTAATGGCTTCCGGATGGATGCTGAAGACCGCGCGCAGGTCCTCCTGCTTACCTTTGTCTTTCCATTCGGCCATTGCATTGATGGCCTGAAATTGCCTGTCGGATTGAACCACACCGAACTCCAGGTCACCGGCCATGACGGCATTGACATTAAACACGGAACCGCCGGTGGATTCGACGGTCGCCCGGATGCCGTATTGATCTTTTTTCTTGTTGACAATTTTGGCAATCGCACCACCGGTGGGATAATAAACACCGGTAATACCGCCGGTGCCGATGGTGACAAAGGTCGTCTTGGCCGGCGCAGGCTCAGCGGCGGCTTTTTCTTCAGTTTTGGCCGGTTCTTCTTGCCCACAACCCATCACAAAGGCAAAACCAAAGACCACGGCTAAACTAAAAATGAGTGCTTTTTTCATTAGAACCTCCTTTATGGGTTAACCGTTAACGTTGTACGATGAAAACTTTCTCAACGACGTCCTTGTACCCGATCACAAGCAATCTAAGCCATAATTTACGTGACCAGGTGCAAAATTCAGTCCCAAGTTACCAACCGAAGACCTAACAAATCCAAATTGCGAATGCAAGAAGTTTGTAACAAATTGATTTTCAATGGTTTAAAGGAATGACGCCTTGCGGCCAGGCGCAAACGGAGAATTATGTCAGGCTATCTAAGATATTATTATAAATTTTATATAATTACAGATATATACAGTAGAATGCGATTTTTTTTGGTATCTGTCTTCTGTTATTTAAACCGATCCGCCAGCTGGTCATAGTATTGGGCTTCTTCTTCTCTTCCCCGCTTCCGACAGCCACCGGCATAAACAGCACATTTTTGCGTCAACGTTTTCATGACGGCCTGCTTTTGTGGCGCTGTTAAAATGTTGTCTTCAAGCAATTTCATTAAAGACCGGATACGATATTTATCCAATCCCGTTGCTCGGGAAAGCTGGTCTGCATGTCCGCCCCGCTTGATGATCAATGGGGTTTCAATCAGATTGACCGGATAGCGGCAACTGATGCGCAGCCACAGATCGTAGTCTTCGCAGGCGGGCAGGTCTTCGTCAAAAACACCCACAGCGTCGAAAAGCGCCTTTGTAATCATGACCGCCGAGGGGCTCACCAGACACAGCGCCAGTGAACGCTCAAATATCATGCCTGAAAATTTGAGGTGTCTCTTTTTAGGATTGACCCGCACGCCGTTTCGCACCCACTGTTCCTCGGTCTGGCAGATAACGGCATTCGGATTTTCAGCGAAAAAATTCACCTGAGCCGACAATTTTTGGGGTAGCCAGAGATCATCTGAATCCAGAAAGGCAATCAAACGGCCTGTGGCTGCAGCGATCCCTCGATTTCTGGCCGCGCTGACGCCTCGATTGGACTGGCGTATCACCGTAATTGGGTCTTCGTAAGCTGCCAGAATTTCAGGTGTGCGATCATCTGATCCGTCGTCGACGACGATCAGTTCATAATCGCTGAAGTCTTGAGCAAGGACCGACTCAATGGCTTCCTTTACGATCCAATCCCGATTGTAGGTCGGGATGATGACGCTCACCAGGGGTTTTTTAGTGCTTTTATCCATTGGCATTTATCTTTTGCTATATCTCAATACCATAAATCCAGAATTTGTCATTGCGGATTGCGGATTGCAGATTGCGGATTATAAAAAATTAAGAGCCTTCACTTTTGTTGCGCAATCCAAAATCTAAAATCCGAAATCCGAAATCGAACTAGATCATCCGGTTAATTTCAGCCAGTTTTTTCTCCAGCCGTTTTTTGGAAACCGGATAGGCGGTTTTCAGTTCCTGGGCAAAAATGGATACTTTGTATTCTTCGATCATCCAAAAAAAATCTTCAAGCGCATTTCTTTTTTCAGCTGTTGCATTGGCCGAGAGCGCTTGCAGCAATTTATCCAGACGGTCCGCAAATGTGTTGACTTGCCTGTCTTTGGCCTGATCTTTTTCAAAATCCAGCAGGGCGCGCCGGGCCCTGATCTGCATGGCATTGATATAACGTTCAATGTGAGCCAGCCGCTCTACATCGTAAAGATGGATAAATGAATCCGGGACCAGGCGCTCGAGGGCGGATGTTAAATCTTCACAAAGATTTTGTACGGCCGTATTTGCCAGATGGGCCCGCTTTAATTTATCGAATTCTTTACGCGCACTGTGATAGGCATTTAAAACAACCTGGCATGATTCGAGTAGCTTCTGGCAGTATGAAATAAGGATCGGAGAAACGCTTTCGGCATGTGCGTCGAAGGCATTTTGCGTCCTGATGTTTTTACAAAACAGGTCCGATATAACTCGATCCATCAGATGCTGCGCAATGCGGGTGGCCCCACCAAAATGATCCGCCGCTGCTTTATACTGCGTGGGCAACTTTAGCCCTTTTTTTAGGATTTTCAAATCCTTAGCAAAGCGAATTTTATAGAGACCGGCAATGCCATGGCGATGGACGGCAAGTGCTTTATCCTGCTGCAAAAACAATGTTAAGCGCACCGATTTGACGGGATCGTGTCCGGCTTCCACAGCTGGATAGGCCACCCATTTCGACCGGGCCTTAGGGGGGCTGCTGATGAGCTCCGGCAAATCACCGAAATCCCAGCAGGTGATCCCCGTCTTCTGCCATTTTTGGCGATAGGTCTCAAAGGCATCGGCTGGAATAGCTTCCTTTGTGGATTGCAGGAGAATGCCCGTGTCCCTGCTCGAACTCAGAACGCGTCCGTCGGGAGCGATCATCGAAATTCGCATTTTAAGATGATCCGGCAGGGATTCGATCGGCCAGGCGGTGGCGGGAATATCAACACCAAAACGCTGTAAAATAAATTCTCCCAGCGCCGAAAACAATGCCTGCTTGCTCCGGGGAAGCTCCTGGTGGATGATCTCAATAGTCTCGTTCACTGGAACCAGCTTTTTGCGATAGGCTTTGGGAAGACCTTTGATAAGGCTTTCAATTTTTTCTTTGATCATCCCCGGTACCAGCCAGTCAAAAGTTTCCTTTGGAACGGAAGCGGCCAGGGAAACCGGCACCTGAATGGTCACCCCATCATCATCTTCGCCGGGCTCAAAGTGATAGCGATACTTAAACCGCTGTCCTTTAATTTGGGTGCTTAACGGATAGCGGGCCAGTTCGCCGGCATCCGGATCATAATTCATTAGATCCTGTTTTTTCAAACGCAGAAATCGATCATTACCCTTTTTCTTGATCATTTTTGAAAGCATTGGCACGCTGTAGACACCCGGCAAGTTTGCAGCGTAAAAATCAAAAAGGGCTTCTGCGCTAATCAGCAGATCCCGCCGCCGCAGCCGATCTTCCAATCTGTGGATATCATCGATCAAGCGCTGGTTGTGGGTCATAAAGGCCAGCGGCTTTTTGAGATCCCCCTTTACGATCGCAGAGCGAATAAAAATATCAGCAGCTTCATCCGGGTTTACCGGCCCATAAGGCACCGGTTGCTGGGCGATGATCAAACCAAAAAGACTGACCTGCTCATCGGCCATAACCGCGCTCTGGCTTTTTTGCCAGCGGGGATTCAGATAGGTTCGCCGGCACAGATCACCGCCCAGCGCTTCGAGCCAGTGACTTTCTATATTGGCCACCGTCCGGGCAAACAGCCGGGAGGTTTCAACCATTTCGGCGGCTACAACCCAGCGGCCGGCCCGGTCAAACAATCCCGATCCCGGAAAAACCATGACCTCCCGTTTCTGGGTGGCCCGGTAAACATTTTTTTCTTTTTTCTCGGCGATGTTGGACAGATAACCACTGAGAATCGACTGGTGTATTGACTGGTATAAGGGCTGTTCCCGGTCCATATTCAGGTTCTGAGCTGGCGCCTTGGCGGCCCGCAGCCGTTTACTGATGCCGAATTCTTGCAGAATGGTGCGAATCTGGTAATGGATATCGCGCCATTCGCGCATGCGGTTGTAGGACAAAAAGTTCTGCCGGCAAAAGCGTTTGAGCCGGTTGCCGCTTTTGTGGGACTGCCAGACATGATTGTAGCGATTCCAGATGTTCAGCAGGGTGGTAAAATCG
>JASFIV010000319.1:0-4975 GCA_050122475.1 Desulfobacterales bacterium
GTGAACTGTTTGCCAGCTTCGTACGCCTCTTCAAGATATTCGGGATGTTTTAAGACATCATCCTGAAAATCGAGCTGGCGATATAAAAGTGATTTCCAGAGCTCCATATCCAGGACATCAAAAAAATATTTTATGGTCAGCAGAATCCCATCAAAAAGCTTTTTGCCCTTGGTGGCGCCCACGGAAATAAACAGCCCTTTTCGGGTGTTGTTCTGTTTTTCTGATGGCGTTTTGTCGACCCAGTATTTTTTTACCCACAGGGATTGAAAGCGATCCATCAGGATTTTGGTATGCGAGCTGACCGTATAAAAAAAGACCGGTGATGCCAGCATGAGTCCCTGTGCATCCAGGATTTTGTCACGCACTTTCTGAAAATCATCATTGATGGCACAATCCCCGGCTTTCAGGCAACCGTAAATTTCAAGGCAGGGTGATAATTTGAGATCCCGCAGCACAATCTCTTCGACATCAGCACCGGCATCCCGCGCGCCGTCAACTGCTTTTTTGAGCAGCGCTGCGGTATTACCCTTGCGCCGCGGACTACCGTAGATAGCTATTATTTTGGGGGTTTCCATTTTCTCCTCAAATTCAATTCAACAGCAAATCAAGTTATAACGTGTTTTCAAAAAAGCTTGCAGCCTCAAATCCGAAATCCGAATCTCGAAATTCGAAACAATTTCAAATTTCAAAATTCAAATTATTAAAACACTCAGGATCAAGCGACTTATGCAAAATCGATATTTTCTTTCGTTTTGAATTTTGGTCATTGGCTTTTTGGATTTGTTTCGGATTTCGGATTTCGTATTTCGAATTTAATGAGATACATTTAACTATAACATTTCAAGTAGCCATGGTAGTTTATAAAATGGAAAATTTAAAATTCAAGCACAAGCCCGATCGGGCAATGATCGGAGCCAAAAATATTATTGTCGATGAATGCTTCTTTGATCCAGCCTTTTTTGATGATATCGCCGGTTACGAAAAAGTAATCTATGCGCCACCCGATGTTGCGATCCCTGGCTTTAAAACGGTATGTCCACCACGAGTATTTTACGGTTTCCGGATGAAAATGCCTAAAGGTATCAACATAACCGTTTTGGACGATGCGGTCCAGCCAATCACGCTCTATTCTTAAGAAGCCGGATGTCTTTTCATTGGCTTTGGGATTTTTCAGATCAATTTCGTTGTGGGCCGTGTTATAGTCGCCGGTAATAATCAGGCTGCGGCCCTTCTTTTTATAAGAATCGGTATATTCAAAGAATTTTTGGTAAAAATCAAGCTTATACTGCAGCCTTTCATCGCTCATCTGGCCGTTCGGAAAGTAGACGTTAAAAAAAATAAAATCATCAAAATCCAGCTCAATAACACGTCCTTCTCGATCGAATTCGGCAATTCCCAGTTCGGTATTGAGGCGTTGGGGCTTGATCCGTGCGTAAGTGCCCACACCGCTGTAACCTTTTTTCACCGAGGCATGCGCCCAGCAGGATTCATAACCAACGATGTTTTTCATTTCATCGGTCAGTTGATTTTCCTGAATCTTGGTCTCCTGGATGGCAAATATGTCCGCATCCATCTGCTGAAACAATGTGAAAAAATCCTTTTTAATAACAGCCCGCAGACCGTTTACATTCCAGGAAATGAGTTTGATCCGCTTCTTCTTTTTCGCCATTTTTAAATTCTCATCTATCCTCAGTCAAACAATATGAATAGCTTGTACGCTTTTTGGGGTGCATTTATTCCACCACGAAAACACGAAAATAAAAAAGCACGAAAGTTTCTTATTTTTTCCGTGTTTTGATCCTTTCGTGCTTTCGTGGTTAATTTTGTCCGCTAAAGTCATAATCTCTATTTCATTCACCCAGCAGTCTTTTAACGTCCATCAGGCATTCAGTTTCCGTCTGGGCTTCCAGGATCGCCTTGATGGAACGCAGGCTCTCCCGGATGATGGCGGTTTTGGGTCGCGATGACCCCAGCTGGGCATCAATTGTTTTTAAATCGGCCATCAGCTCCGACAGGCCGTCAAAGTCAAGTCTTAGGTTGCCGGTCTGACTTTTGAGTGCATCGGCAACCTGTTCAACCGCCTGGCAACCATTTGCATCCATAATCGGCAGATCGCTCAGCCTGCCGGGAGTTTCCCCTGCTGGCGGCGCATCTCCCATCAGGCCCTTGACTTCAGCAGCCCCTTCGGCGCTAATGCCGATACCACCGGACAGTGTCCGGATTTCTGCCAACTGCAGACCGATTAAGGTTTCCGCCACCTGACCACTGGTGTCGTGGTCCATTCCCAGCACTTCGCCGACATCATACATGGAAACCTGCGCACCTGTATCCCCATTGGTTTGCTCAAACAGCTGAATCAAATACTGCTGGCCGCTTTCATCCAATTCGTCAGTTGCCATATAAGCTCTAAGTCCTTTTCAATTAAAGTGTTTTGGTAAAGTGTCACTTAAATTTAATTCACACGCAAAGCCGCTTGCCACGCCATAGCCTCTGTAAGTGGCGACGGCGGGCAAAGCTCGCAGAGGAAAAGCGCCAAAAGTTTTAATTAAAAAATCATTGCGCCTTAGCGTCTTTGCGTGAGGGGTTCATGGATTCGGCTCTCGTCGGATGCATGCGTAAAGCGCCTATCAGGAAACAACTGCTTGAATAGCCGCTTTGATGTCCGGATATTGAAATTCAAACCCGTGGCTCAATAGTTTATTCGGAATCGTGCGCTGGCTATCCAGCAACACGTTGCCGAATTCTCCGAGCACTGTGCGGATCATAAACGCCGGAGCCGGTATGAACGCCGGGCGGCCCAGAACATCACCCAGAGTGTTAGCTAGCTCGCGGTTTGTCACGGGGTTGGGGGCACAAAAATTAAGCGGTCCGGCAACCCCGGGTTGTTCAGCAATATACAGGATGGCGGCCATCAGATCCGTTAAATGCATCCAGGGAAACCACTGCGCACCGCTGCCGATAGGCCCGCCCACAAAAGACTTGAAAGCCGGGATCATCTTGGCCAGAGCGCCGCCGCCTTTTCCGAGTATGACGCCAAATCGCATCACTGCTACCCGGACGCCCTTTTGGTTTGCCCTTAGGGCTTCGGCTTCCCAGTCTATGGAAACAGAAGCCAAAAAATCATCGCCGGGTTTTTCGTCTTCTTTTAAGATGTCATCGCCACGGTTGCCGTAATATCCGGCGCCGGAGGCACTGCAAAGAACAACTGTTTGATCGGCCGGCAGGGCGTCCACCACATTGCGGGTCGTTAAAATACGACTGTCATAAATCTGTTTTTTGTAGCTTTCATTCCAACGTTTAAAAATTGATTTTCCGGCCAGATTTACCACAAGGTCGACATCACCCAGCGCACTCTGCCAGCCACCCGGTTGGGTTGTGTCCGCGGAGATATAATGATACTCGTCGGCGTTTACCCGCTTCTGACTGCTAGCGCGTCCGATGGCGATGACGGAATGGCCTTTAGCCAGCAGATACTCCGAAAGGTTTGATCCAACAAATCCAAGGCCACCCGTGATCAGTATCTTCATGGGTCATCTCCTGCAATAGGATAATCGATTACGTCTTCACACACAAAAGAAAAGCGGGCTGTCAGGCCCGCTAAACGATAGCTAATTGATTTTCCGGTATACTCAAGACCGGTTTGGAGCGGTTTTTGAATTGTTCGAACAATAAGGACACAGACCGAAGAATTCCAGCCGATGTCCGAGTATTTCATATTCAATCGGCGTCATTTCCGCCAAATCAATTTCAAAATCGCAAGCCATCGGCACGTCGGCAATTCGGTCGCATCGTATACAGCGAATATGGAAATGCTCCGACGAATTGCCGTCGAAGCGCTTCACGGAGCAGCCGGGTTCAAGCTTTTTAATTTCACCGGATTCAGACAGAACCTCGAGGTTGCGATAGACCGTGCCCAGGCTGATGCGGGGCAACCGTTTACGAACCATTTCATAGACCTCATCCGCACTCGGATGGGTGTTGACCTTGCGAAGCTCTTCTAAAATGACCTGGCGCTGACGCGTCATCCGAAAGTTAGCGTGCTTTTGCAAACTGTAACCGCCTCCTGCTAAAGATTAACCTCTGTCTTCAATTGGCTCTAATTCACAGACATCCGGCCCGCAGTAATCGCCGATATATTCAGATTCCGGTCGGTACAGCATGGGCTTGGGTGCAGCACCGGCAAAGTATTCTTCGATGACATGCGCTGTCCAGCCGGATATTCTTGAAATCGCAAATACCGGTGTAAACAGATCAATCGGAATTCCCATAGCATAATAAAGGGAAGCGCTGTAAAAATCAACATTTACATAAATATCTTTGCCCTTGCGCTTATTAAACTCAGCTTTTCCAGTTTTTTCGAGTAGTTGTGACATTTCATACCAGCGGGTATCCCCGATGCGCTCGCCCATCCGTTTCGACATGGGAGACAGAATGTGGGCCCGCGGATCATCGGTGTCATAGACGGCATGCCCCAGACCGAATATTACGCGTCCGGCATCAAATTGCGCGTTGACATAGTCTTTGACTTTATCGACCGAACCAATCTTCTTCAACATCTCCATCACCCGCATGTTGGCGCCCCCGTGAAGTTCGCCGGATAAAGATCCGACCGCAGCACCCACAGACGCATACATATGCGCCCGGGTGGAAGCGACCTCGCGGGCTGCAAATGTTGAAGCATTAAAAGAGTGTTCGGCATGCAACACCAGGCAGACATCCATGAAGCGGCTCACTTCTTCATCCGGTTCTTCGCCCTTTAGCATGTAAAGGAAGTTGGCGGCATGTCCCAATTTGGCCGATGGTTGTACGGGTTCTTTATCATTGCGGATACGATCCCAGGCGGCCAGGAGGGTGGGAAATTTTGCGATCAGCCGGATAGAAATCCGTACGGCTGCTTCCTGTGTTTGATCGATAATATCCGGATCATGATTGGCCAACAGGGAAACACCGGCCTGTAAAATATCCATAACCTGTG
>JASFIV010000320.1:0-4906 GCA_050122475.1 Desulfobacterales bacterium
ATACCCAGTCATGGATATGAATGTGGATTCCATGAAATAAAAACGGAGGTTCTCACTGTCTGATTTAGTGTAATTGTCGGTTAACACTGGAAAAAAAACATCCGATATCCGCTGAAAGATGTTTCCTACCGCCATGATGAGCAAATAAGCTACAGAATAGGCTGTTACAAATCTGAGATTAAGCAATTTACCGATAAGGATATTATCTGTATTTAAAATGACCTGACCACCAATCGCCATAATAAATATGCCGCCTCCGAAACGCAGCAGCGGACTCCATGCGGCGCCGGAAAGCAGACGAAACGATAGACCTATGGGGCGGAATTTGTGAACACAGTACCAGGCGCGCAGAGTTAATCCAAAAGATCCGCCGATAATCACAGCGACTGCAAGCCCGACGATGCCGAATCCGTTGACAAGAAACCAATATGAAAAACCGCCTTGAAGCAGGGCTGAACCGACCGCAATCATATTTGGTACTTCCTGTCTCTGATGTCCGAAGGAAACGCCCGCGAAAAATTTCGAAAACAGGGTAAAAACCAGATTAAGGGTCATCAGGAAAGTTGCCAGGGCTGCAGGGTGCAATGCATTTGTCGGGAGCCGGAAAAAGTCCGGCAAGAAAAAAGCCAGTGATGATCCGGCGATAATTAATATCAACCCAATAAGGAAGTACAGGGAAAGAATCTGGGATAAGACCCGTGATCTTGCTAGCTTATCATTTTGGGCGAGTGTCTCGGCAGTAAATTTCGTGGAGGCGATCCCCAAGCCGAAGTCCAGAGTTGCAAGATATGCCATGACAGAATTTAAAACGCTCCAGTAACCATAGATCAGATCACCTAATCGGTTGATGTAAAATGGGGTCAGCAATACAAAAATAGAAGTAAATACAAAAAAATGTAAGTAGCCTGTAAGAAGATTTCTTTTTGCTCGATGAAGTATTGCCATCTGGCTTTTTTACCTTAACCTTGAAGTAAAAGGAGCGAAGTGATTCCTTTTTATGATCTATCTGGAAGTTGCGCCACCAATTGGATGCCTTCTTCCAGTTCTATTTTAGGGCTCCATTCAGGCAATCGTTTGCCGCTGTTCCAGGGGACCATTACTTCGCGTGGTCGATACGGGCGGCCACCCCATCTGATATTTAACTTGATGCCTGATAAACGCTCATACAGTTCCACGATTTCCCTGAGTCTTACGGCTTTTTTTGAAGAAACGGCATAAGCTTCGTGCGATTTAACTTCGCCGGCCTCTAAACGATGTGCCGCAATGAGGAAGGCCTCAACGACGTCATCGATATGGACCAAATCGAGACGCTGTTCTCCAGGTGACATCGATATTGGCTGCTTTTGTTTCTTGCATTGATTTAGAAAAGAAAAAAGTTTGGCTCTTGGATCAAACGGGCCGTAAGTGTCGAATAATTTTAATGTGATGACCCTCAGAGGTGAAGTTTCCGTATAAAATTTTAATAAAATCTCAAATGCCTGTTTCGTTGCCGCATATAGGCATACCGGATTATATTTTTCATTTCGGTAATGCTGCCAGGCGGTTCCCGTATTAATCAAAAATGGTATCCGGCGGATAGTCATCGCTTCAACAAGTTGAACTCCGAAGGTAATATTACTTTTGATAAGTGCCTCAATGTCCTCGGATTCATGCTGAGCAAGAAACAGCGAAGCCAGATGGTAGACGATTTTGGGCCTACACGTTTTTATAATTTTCAACATGCCGGCTGTAGACCCATCATGAACGTGGATGGTTAAATTATTTTTGACGTCTTCTATCTGAGCCACATCAGATTGAGGGCGGGTGATTGCGTGGACCTCTGAACCATCGCGGACAAGACGCCGGCATAGGTTGGATCCCACAAACCCTGTGGCACCTGTGACGAGTATGCGATTTGCGGCCATGATCATTTATCCCGTTTTTGAGCCGGATTTAAAAATAAAGGGGCTGTCAAATTCATTTAAGGACTTGAACATTTTATCACGCTCTGAAATGATCGGTTTCTTATTGGGCCAGGGTATTCCGGCAGAATTCCAGAGAATGCCTTTATCATGTTCGGCAGAGTAGACACTGGTTGCGTTGTAAACGACAACAGCTTCCTTACTCAGCACCACGAAGCCATGCGCCAATCCGGGTGGAATATAAAGCAAATTGCCCTTTTTTGAGCTGAGTTCAACGACCTCGAAGCATTTATATGTGGGTGACCCTATTCTTAAATCAACGACTGCATCAAATACTTCCCCATATGCGCAGTAAACCAGCTTTGTATGCGCCGTCGGGGGAATTTGAAAATGCAACCCACGTATAACACCCTCAACAGAATAAGAATAATATTCCTCAACAAAGTTTGTCTCTAATTCAAATTCCCTAAAATAATCTTCATGAAACGTCTTAACGAAAACGCCCCGATTATCTTCCATTTTATGGAGGCTCATTTTAAAGCAGCCGGGAATTTTGGTTTTGCTGATCTGCATATTTTTAGTTTGATCTGCCATTGCGGATGCAAAGGATATTGAAATGAAGCTTTTTTTTCTTTTCTAAAATTTTTTTACAAATTTAGTTATTGTGTCGATCATGAAATCAACCATTTTTTGGCTCAATCCCGGATATACGCCGATCCAGAAGGTTCTCATCATAACTAAATCCGTTGTTTTCAAGTCGCCGATTTTGCGAAATCCTTTCCCGGATTTTCGCATCTCATTGAAACATGGGTGCCTCAAGATGTTACCTGCAAACAGCATACGCGTTTGGATTTTTTCATCTTCCAAATGACCAACGATATCATTTCTGGAAAATTTCTTATTTTCCCTCACGGCTATAGGGAAACCGAACCAGCAGGGTTGGGAATTAGTAGTCGGCTCGGGTAATATAAACCATTCTTCCAGATCACTCATCCCTTCATGCAGCATCTGCCAGTTTTTATGGCGCGCAGCGATAAATTGAGGTAGTTTTGCGAGCTGGGCACACCCGATAGCTGCCTGCATGTCGGTTAACTTCAGGTTGTATCCAAAATGTGAAAATGTGTATTTATGATCATATCCATAGGGTAGTTCTCCGAGCTGATACTGGAATCTTTTACCGCAGGTATTGTCTTTGCCGGAAGAACACCAGCAAGCTCGGCCCCAATCCCTAAAGGAGTTAACGATTCGTAGCAACAAATCGTTATCGGTATAAACCGCTCCTCCCTCACCCATTGTGATGTGATGCGGGGGGTAAAAGCTGGATGTTCCCAAGTGTCCGATAGTGCCGGTATATCGCCACTCTTCCTTGTATTTATAACGGGATCCGAGCGCATCACAGTTGTCTTCAATCAGCCAGAGATTATGCCGCTCACAAAAATCCATTAATGTTTTCAAGTCAAAGGGGTTGCCCAAAGTGTGCGCCACCATGACCGCTTTGGTCCGATCCGACAGGGCTTGCTCCAGTCCAGTACAATCCATATTGTACGTGGGCAAGGTTATGTCCAAAAATACAGGCACAGCACCATAATGGATCAGGGGAGCGACGGTCGTGGGAAAACCTGCAGCAACAGTGATAACTTCATCACCTATTTCGATGCGCTGATCTCCCAGCTCCGGTGAAGTGAGAGCCATGAACGCCAAGAGGTTGGCCGATGAACCGGAGTTGGTAAGGGAAATGTGCTTAATTCCGAGAAACTGCGATAGATCTTTTTCAAATTTGGATGCATATCTACCGGCAGTTAACCAGAAATCAGTTGCCGCATCGACAAGATTGATGAGTTCTTCAGCGTCGAAAACCCGACCGGCATAAGGAATTCGATCCCCGGGTTCAAAATCCTTTTGATCTTTTTCAAAAGCTTCTTGATAATACCGCGTCACACTATCAATGATCTCACTTTTCAGATGCTTCGTCATTAAGTCATCCTCGTAAGTATCGCTTTAATTCAAACGTTAATCAGAAGAATAATCCAGTATCTGTTTCTCGCAGACTTCCAGCATGTCGGCTCCTTTGCTGTAAGCTTTTGTCCAGGCAACAATTTTATCTATCCCAGTCTCAAGGCTCCACCGCGGTTGCCATGACAAAATGGATTTAGCCTTAGAACAATCCAATTTCAGAAATGAGGCCTCATGAGGATGCGACCCCTTGTCTAACGTATAGCCGGCTTTTTCCCCCCATTTTTCGCAAAGTCTTTTCACGACCCATTCGACCGTCCGGGCACTGTCATTATCAGGGCCAAAATTCCAGGCGCCGGCATAGTTGTAACCCCCTTCATAAAGGCGGCGTGTTAAAATTAGATACCCGCTCAAGGGCTCAATAACATGTTGCCAGGGGCGTATTGCCTGGGGGTTCCGAATATGAATGGGTTCATTTTCCAGCAACGCTCGGATGGAATCCGGGATTAAACGATCTTTAGCCCAATCTCCTCCTCCGATGACATTGCCTGCTCTTACTGTCGCAATTGAAGCTCCATGATGATCTTGTTCTGAAGAAGAAAAGAAAGATTTTCTGTATGATGCGGTTACCAACTCAGAACAAGCCTTACTGCTGGAGTAAACATCACTGCCGCCCAATCTATCATTCTCTCTATATCCCCACACCCATTCTTTGTTTTCGTAAGTTTTATCCGTCGTCACATTCAAAAACGCCCGAACATTTCGGCATGCACGCACTGCTTCAAGAAGGTGAACTGTTCCCATTACGTTAACTTCATATGTTTCTACCGGATGGAGGTAAGATTCTCGGACTAAAGGCTGCGCCGCCATGTGCACAACGATTTCGGCCTTGCTCTTTAGCAGGGCCGAGTGAAGTGAATCGTAGTCTCTTACATCGCCATGAATGGATTCCACGATTCTATTTATGCCTGCAATTTCATAAAGATTCGGCTGACTGGGAGGATCCAGCGCATAGCCTGTGACCTTTGCTCCGAGAGAATGTAGCCATATCG
>JASFIV010000321.1:0-4881 GCA_050122475.1 Desulfobacterales bacterium
ATTCATCCGCATCCCGCACGTCTATCAACATAATTTGCTCCGGACTGTCCTTGACAAGTTTTTCAAATGTGGCGGTATCGACACTGCCCTCCTCTTTGCCGGCTTTAAGCTGGCTTGAAGAAGCTTTTTTGGCGGACGCCGCGACAGTGGTATCACCTTTACCGTAAGCCGCAACCCATGCCGGATAGCCTTCGGCAAAAACCTTGACTTTGGTATAACCTAAATCGATGGCCTTTTTGGCGGACTTGTGGCTCAAACGGCACTTCAGACCGCCGCAGTAAAATACCAGAGGGGTGCTCTTATCGGCCGGCAGCTGGTCCTGAAATTTGGCAAATTGGCTGTCAGGGATGCTCAGGGCCGTTGGAACATGGCCTTTGTCATATTTTTTGCGCTTGGGGCGCGAATCGATCAGCACCATATTGGTCTTTTGGTCGATCTGCTTCTTGACCCAATCTGCAGACACGCCCGCATAGTTTCCAGCCACTTTCATATAGCGGGGAAATCCTTCGGCAAAAACCTTGACATTGGTGTAGCCGAGCTTTTCCGCTTTGGCAGCGGATTTATGGCTGAGCTTGCATTTAAGGCCGCCGCAATAAAAAATGAGCAGCGCATTTTTGTCCGCCGGCAGTAAGTCGGTCATCTTGTCAAATTGGCTGTCCGGGATGCTGACGGCCATCGGGATGTGCCCCTTGTCGTACTTGGCCCGTTTGGGTCGGGCGTCGATAATCATCACATCTTCGGGCATCGGCACCTTAACCTGCGCCATCACATAATCGACATCGACGATGGTGTGAAACTTCCAGTCGGCCGGTGCGTCCGCCTTGGGGGCATCCTTGGCCAGTGTCGTGGTGGCATATCCGAGAACCAGTGCCAGGCACAGTATCAGGGATATGACGGTTAATCTTTTGGTTCGCATAACGTTCTCCTTTCGGGTTTATCAATGGCTACCGAATGTTTCCCGGTAAAGCTTTCCGGTCGAATTCGGCATATTGCTATTTGCATTTGGCTGGCGTCGGCGAATCCGATGCATGCTCATATAAATAGGTGTAGATATCGGTCACCTGGTTGTCCTGCAGATTGCTCCACTCCTCATCACAGCCGAACTGCGAATAATCTTTGCTGCTAAAAAGCGCTTCCCATTCGGCCTGAGTCTTGTCCGCCGGGCTGATGGGTGGCGTCTGCGAGTCCACAGCACCGCGCTCAAAGCAGGCTTTATAAACTTTGCGATAGGTGTATTTGCCTTTACGCTTGTTGCCCTTATCCAGGGCAAAACTAACACCCACTGTCGAAAACACAAAAAACAATGCCATCGCGGTTAAAATTATCTTTCGAATCATGATGTCTCCTTTCTGCTTGATGCAATCAATTTGGTTTATAGATATAAACGATGAACGAGGATTTCGGATTTTTTCGGCAGAATTTCAGCTGTCGATTATTCAGGTTAAGTTAGCAAAGCCTATGCCAAATATTCGAAGTTTCGTAAAATTAATATCTAATTGATATTATTGAATATTCATAGATTCATAATTTCTGGAAGCCGATTTTGACCAGCAGGTGTTAACCCATGTCAAGTTAACAGGTTAACACTTCCCACACCATGTTCGCATACAGAACAAAATCAATCGTGCAGCAACCAAATAGAAGGCAACCCCCTATAGACGTTCAGCTTTGTCTCATTGCAGGCAGAACTTATTTTAATCTCATAATTTCTGTTTTTTCGCTTACGGCGATCTGCTCGTATATGCCCTTCCATTTTCCAGGGCCGGGGCGCTGTTGAATCTAAAGGGCGAACCTCGAGACCACCGGAAGAATAGAAATTAATAATAAAATAGTATACTTAAAATAGCGCCAGCCGGGTACTGCAAAGCATATTCATCGAAAAACCGAAGCACCGCATTTTTTCCATTGAAATTGTTAACATTAGGTATTAAGTTAACACATCGGAGTTAACACCCTTAACAATTTGCACCTGACGTTAATACCTAACATCATTTCACTGATAATATGGATGCAGTCGAGTAAATGGTTGAATCTGTAAGCCGGAACGCAAGCGGAGATGGTTTATTTTTGATATGATGGGCCTGCAGAATAATAAATGCTTCGCCTGATTTAATCAGCGCACGATTTTTGCATCAAGGGAGTGCATGCTAATGGAGCTAGGCAAATACTGGAAAACCATTGTCGACACCTTGCAAGACGGTTTGATGGTTATGGATCCGGAGGGCAATATTCTGGCCATGAATCCGGCGGCTGAAAGGCTGACCGGCTACTCGGCCGATGAACTGGTCGGTCAGAATTGCCGTATTCTAAATTGCACCGGCTGTGAACTTTATGGACGGGGTGCCGGAGAAGACTGGTGCCGTCTGTTTGTATCAGGCAACGTCAAAGCCAAGAAATGTCTGATTTCTAAAAAAGATCACCGCGCTTTGCATGTCGTCAAAAATGCAACCGTGCTCAAGGATTCCGATGGCCGGATGATCGGCGCGGTGGAAACCTTCACCGATATCTCTGAAATGGTGCGTCAGGAGCAGGAAATTTTAACCTTACGCAAGAGCTGTCACCTTGAAGAGGACCACCACGGGCTGCTGGGTGAATCCTTACCGATGCAGCGCCTTTTCGAACTCATCGAGAATGTGGCCCAGACAGATGCTCCGGTTTTAATCCACGGTCAGAGCGGTACCGGCAAAGAGCTTGTTGCCCGGGCCATTCACGAAGACAGCCCCCGCAAGGACAAGCCGTTTATCAAAGTCAACTGCGCTGCCCTGAATGAAAATTTGCTGGAAAGCGAACTCTTCGGTCATGAAAAAGGCTCATATACCGGCGCGGACCGCACGCGCATCGGTCGTTTCGAAGCTGCCCACGAAGGCACGATTTTTTTAGACGAAATCGGCGATATCCCGCCGGGCATTCAGGTGAAGCTGTTGCGGGTCCTCGAAGAAAAAGAAATCGAACGGGTCGGCGATCATAAACCCATACCGGTGGACGTGCGGATCATATCGGCCACCAACAAAGATCTCGAGAGCCTGATCGCCCAAAAATTATTTCGCGAAGACCTGTATTTCCGTATAAACGTGTTTCCGCTCAAATGCCCGGCCCTTTCCGAGCGGCTCGATGATATTCACCTGATCGTGCAAAATTTTATAGAACAAAATGCCGCAAAATCGGGCAAAAAGATTATCGGCCTGACGCCTGAAGCCATGGAGGCCCTGTTCACCTATCCCTGGCCAGGCAATGTTCGGGAGTTGCGCAACGCGATCGAATATGCATTTGTGTTGTGCTCGGGGAATTGGATTAACAAAGAACACCTGCCCCCCAAAATCAGCGCCAACGGTAAAAGGCCTTTAATGAACCACCAGCGAAGCTCTGCATCGTGGGAAGAAGAGCGAAAAAAACTGATGGATACGCTGCGCCAGGTGGGCGGCAATCAATCCGAAGCAGCCCGCAGTTTAGGTGTGAGCCGCGTAACGATTTGGAAGCGCATCAAAAAATACGGTATTGATTTAGAGACCGAATTACGGAAAACAGAGGCGGCTTAGATTTTATAGTGGGCTTTTAAAATCCTCGAACAGCGATTCTGCTAGGATTGAATTTCTTTTGGACTAAAACACAGCCGTTAACTCTCAAGAATAAAAACCGGCAGCCCGATGATCGGACTGCCGGTTTTTTTGTGCAGCGATGATCAATTCAACGAGCGCAGGCGGCCTTGGCGCGCCATAACGACTAACGACGGTGGCCGCGTCTGCCGCCGCCTCACGCATGGTGGGCATGCCTGCTGTGTTGCCGCCGATCTCTCTTAAATTCGCGGACGTCCTCTTTACGGTCGCGCCGATTTTCTCTGCGGCCCCGCACATCTTCCCGGCGGTCCCAGCGATCTTCGGCACGATCAAACCGCCGATGCGCATGCCGTCTTTCATTGCGATCCACTTTGCCATCATTATTGCGATCAAAGCGGTTGAGGTAGCATTCTCTAAGACCTTGCGATCATTAACAAATAGGCCTCAAGACGAGGACCGACGGTTGTGTTTTTGACAAACCGGAAAAAATAGTGAATGATATTTACAGCAAGCGTTTGAAGATGGGGAGATGCCTATGGCAGATATGTTAATCAAATTGTATGAACTTGAGACGCCGGAGCCATTTGAAGCGGATCAAAAAGCGCTGGGCGTAGCGCTTCGCAAACCGATTGGCCCTGAGAAACACGCGATTATCGCCTGGGTTTTCGATCAATTCGGTGACGCCTGGGCCAGTGAAGTCGATGTGGCCCTGTCCAATCAGCCCTGCACCTGCTTTGTGGCCGTCAAAGACACCCAAATTATTGGCTTTGCCTGCTACGATGCAACAGCATTGGGTTTTTTCGGACCCGTCGGGGTAGCAAAATCTCATCGCAAAAATGGGACCGGCAGGGCCTTGCTGAATGCCTGTTTGCTGGATATGAAAAACAGAGGCTATGGTTACGCGATTGTCGGTGGTGTAACAGACACGGATTTTTACAAACACACCGTTGCGGCACTTGAGATACCCGATTCTGAACCCGGCATTTACCGCTCCCGGATCAAGGGCCCGCCGGATTAAGTCCGGATATGAAATCCGTTTTTCTGGAGGGAGCTGGACACCAGCGTCTAAATGCGAAAGCCATTACTTGATTTTAAATTCCAAAATGTGAGCTTTAATAAAATCCGACAAACTGCAGATACCTACATATCCAACATTCGTTTAAATTTCAGGTTTCATAATTATATCCCTAATTTTTTTCAGTGTATCAGATTGTGTAAGCATAGCCGGAATGTAAAATTTAGATGATTTTTATATTACGTATGAGTAATATACAATTTTGAAAGAATAGTTGAAATGGGAAACATCCAAAAAATGTGCGTATCAATA
>JASFIV010000322.1:0-4848 GCA_050122475.1 Desulfobacterales bacterium
AAAGTTACGCCGTCGCAAACGCAGAGCTTTTTATTGGCTCGGACGCATTGCCAAACACCGGTCTTATCTGTTTGCGCATTGGCGACTGGTGCGACAATCGGCTGGTCGATAAGAGCCGGATGAATCGAGAGGTTCACGTCCGATTCTGTGAGGGACTGAGGGGGAAGTTCCCTTGGTCTACTCGACTCAGTCTTTGGCTAATGCTTTGTTTTCCGGTAATTTCCAAAGAATCTTATTGATTTTTCATTATCGTTTCCCTAATATGTGATTCACAACAATATAAAGTATTAAATACGAGACTTTAGCATCTGTTAGAGGTGACAGTATGCAAGGTGTCCTTATTAATTTGGCCAAGTTGCCTTTGATGGTGGCTTGGCTTTTTTATTGGTGTTAGGAGGCAGGCAATGGATAGAATATGTCGACCACAGTTAGGGCAATGGCGTATTTTTATATTTTCGACCATATTGGCTATGATGGCTTTGTTTTGTGCCGAGCAACTGAATGCCGACATTTATCAATGGGTTGATGAAAATGGCGTTAAACATTTCAGTAATGCTCCTCCGGCTAATGCCGGAAATGCTAAAGTCGTTTTTGACGAGCACCCTTACGATAAAGCCGCCGATGAAAATGGCGTCAAGACCGATCAAAAAGCAATAGATGCGCTCATTGAAGAAGTTGAAAAAAAAGAACAGCAAGCCAAAGCCAATTTGGAGAAACAAAAAAAGTTCATGAATGTAAAACAAAATCAACAATCTTTGTTCGGTTCAACCTGTTTTGGTCCCTCTTACAGTATTCAAAAGGGCAGGGGTGTGCGTCATGGAATTGTTCCAAGGTATCTTATGCCAGGCGAATTCGAGGAACTTTTAGAGCTATTCGAAAGTTTAACGGGTGACTGGTATGGAGCCGCATGGGAACGGACTTGCAAAGATTTCAAAGGCGAAGTGTATCAAGAGATAAACAATTTTACAATTAAGTCAGAAGGTAGGATGCATTCAAGAGGCCAGTTTGTTTTAAAGAGTAATTTATATTCTCGGGAAAGCAACAGCACGCGCCTTGAAGCACTTCCTCTTTATTTAGATCCCAAAAAATTGACAACCCAAGATGGCATTTCAGTTTCGGATCTTGAATTAATCTCAGTATCATCCGATCACCTGGTTTATGTCCAAAAAGGGGCACCTTTATTGCCAGGCATGGGAGATCAGATGACACTTCGAAAAGATAGGGAGCGCGAATTTGTGACCTTCATCAAAAAAACAAGTAAAGGTTCTTTTTCATTTGAAAGATTATTTTATATTGGTGGAAAGCTTAAAACAATCAACACCTGGCATCTTGAAAATAATTAGAACCTATCTCAAAAATGCATCTAACGCCCAGGGCCTTTGTTTCCCCGATAAATCGGGATCACACATCTAATTTTATGAATATTAAGGTGTTCAACCCCCGCAGCTCCGTGCGGGATTTCACATCTATTCTTATGTAAATTAAGGTGTTCAAAAGTCGTGATCTTTTTGAATAAAGATTGAACTAATACTTTAGAACCGATTTAAAATGGTAGATTTTGTCTGGGATCCAATTTAGAAGAGAAATCTTGCACCCTGTTTAAGTTAATTAAGGCGCACCAAGGGAATAGAATCACTCTATTTAAAAACTGTAAAAACTTTAGATTTTGCCATAGGGCAAGGCGTCAAATCGGTTCAAAAACGGAGCGTACACGATAGTACGTGAGTATTTTGAATTGATTTGCAACGCAGCCATCTGGCAAAATATAAAGTTTTTTAGTGGTTTTGGATGAACCATTCTATGAGCTGCCTGGCAATACTAATCCTCGGCGGAATTTTCGGCAGGTTGTCTTTTGCGAACCAGGCGGCATCGATGATTTCTGATCCATCAAGACTGATATCACCGCCGGCATATTCGGCCGTAAAGGCAATCATCAATGAATCCGGAAACGGCCAGGGTTGACTGCCGAAGTAGCGGATATTTTTGATTGTGATACCGACTTCTTCGCGAATCTCCCTTAGGACGCACTGCTCTAGTGTTTCACCCGGTTCTACAAAACCGGCCAGAACGCTGTAAAACGGCAATTTAAACCGTTTATTGCGCCCCAGCAAAATTTTATTATTTTTTAAGACGGCCACAATAACGGCCGGCGATAAGCGGGGATAATTTGTCAGGCCGCATTGGGGACAAATTTTGGCTCGCTCGTCGGTCTTAAACTCGGTGGGCTCTCCGCAGCTACCGCAATATCGGTGTATTTGATTCCAGTTGACCAGCTGGTTGGCGCGACCGGCAATCCAGATCAGATTTTCATCCAATTTGCCGAACAGTGCCCGCAAATCTTTGGATTCCAGATCGATTTTCTTTTTGTTGTCGCCGGCTAATTCGGCTGCGTAGCAGTGGCGGCCGTCCAGCGTGCCCAGGTACTGTTTGTGTAAAAGAGCGGATTGATTGAGCTTTAGATCCGATGTTTCAGGGATGGTGCAGCTGTCGCTGCGGATTTTTACCAGCAGCCGGCCGCGGTCATATATAAACCAGAGGGCATTTGCCGTCTCCTTCGATGGGGGCCTAAAATCAGGAATAAAGGTCATTTTTGGAAAGCCTTATCATTTCGTTCTTTCGCCTCAACTTTTTGGCTTTCAGCGGAAACGATTTTTTGACTGATATAGTTGTGTATGTCGATCAGGTAATCGTTGGCCATATTTCTATCTTTAGCGCAAAACTGAATTTCGAATTCACCACAAAGACACCAAGTTGATAAATTATTTCCAAATGAACTTTAATTTTTTGTTTCGTATCCTTGGGGATCTTTGTGGTAAAGCTTAAGCACTTTCTACTTTTGGGCAATTTTTTCGGCAATTGCCTGAAATCGGGCGGCTTCCTTTTCATTTCCCAGGGCGGCATAAATGCGGCTGACCTTTTCAAAATATTCAGGAGCCTTAGCGGGAACCTCCTGGGCCAGGGCAAGATAAAGCTCAAGGATATCACTGCTCAACATGCCGGAATCAAAACACAGATCGGCGTAGCGTTCTTTGATAAACGGGTCAATGCGTGCGCGACAGCTGCTGCATTGTGCCATCATCTCCCGGTATAAATTACGGGCGTTGGCCAGTTCGTTGAGGGCCTCATGGGTTCTGGCGAGCGCCCGGGCAATGCGTTCATCCCAACCATATTGTTTCAAAAATGTTTGATAAAATGCTTTGGCTTCCGTTTGGTATCCCCCGCGAAACAGGTTCTCTCCCTTTAAAAGATAGACCGCCACAGATTCGGTCAGCCCATCCGGCACCTGGTCCAGCAAGGCCTGAGCACGGTCAAATTCGTTTTTTTCCCAGAAGATTTCGCACAGAAGCTGATATGCGGGTAGGGCCTGAGGTTGTTCGTTTAACAGCGTTTCGAGCAATTGCTGCGCTTCCGTATGCCTGTCCAGGTTCAGATAGGCCGTGGCCAGCTCCAGCGGGATAAAACTGTCGGCCCCCGGATTCTCCGACATAGCCCGGCTCAGGTAATCGGCTGCATCTAAAAATTCTCCCCGGTTTAATGCCAGATAACCCTTTTTAAAATTAGGGCCATAGCTCAGGTAAGCCCTTTGAACCTTATCGGGCAATGAGCCGCACAATGCGTTAAAGGTTTCGTCTTCCGCTTCGCCCAGTTGCAAATCGTCCGATTCTTCAGTTTCATAAGCGAGGTCATCATCTTCAAACGGCGGCGCATCGTCTTCCGGCAGCGATTCCGCAATGGCTTTATTCCTCTGAAAATCAAGCAGTTTATGTTTTTCCTCAAGTTCGGATTGCAGTGCTGGATCTTCGGTAAGCTCCAGGGCCAAAAGGTACAACTCCCGCGCATCGTCGTAAAAGCCGGCATCGAGCATGTCGTCGGCGCTGCGTTTATGGCCGTGAGCAAGCGCCTCTTTCGCCGAGACGATTTTCTTCTGCAGGCGGGCTTTAAAATCAGGGTCCGGGGCTTCGGTACGCTCCAATTTTTGCAGGGCGCGTTCATATTCGATTTTGGCCTTACCCCACAGATCGGCGGCAAACAGCTCATCGCCCTCATTTTCATGTGACAAAGGCGTCTTGCCTGAAAATTTTTTAAAAAAGGACTTCATAGTGGTCTTGCGCGTTTAGTTGCTAGAATTCCTTAAGATTAAAAAAATATGAATTTCAACGGGATAACTAAAACTAGCAGGGGACCGGGGGCTAACATGAAATAGTTTATAAAAATAAACTAGATTTAATCTAGTAATTTAAATAAAAAACTAGTAATATTGCTAGTCTGAAATTAACCTATTGAATTTAATCTAAATTAAAATTTCAGGTGCCAGGATAGGTGAAAGGCCCATTTTCATCTTTTAGGTGCGTTCCACTTATCGGCCGGGTACGATAATCCGAGAATCCGGCTTTTCAATACGGTTCCCTTGCTGCTCCTGATATTTTTTGGCTTCTTCAGCCAGACGATCCATAGCGGCTTTCATGGCATCCGGAAATTTTTTAATCGCCTGTTGCAGATCCTTGGCTTGAATGACAGCTTGCAGCGGCAAGGGACCGCCGGGGGTCATCAAAGACGTGTGCGCGACGAAAACGGATTTACGGGTTTTGTCCACCGAACCATCTGACTTGACGGGTGTCATACGCTTGATCATACCCACTTTAAGATCGGTAAAGGTTTCTTCTTTATAAAGATTGCTGCGGTCGAGCTTTAATTCGGTTGTTTCCTGTTGTTCATCAGCCATTAGTAGCTCTCCTTAAAGGGTTTCATGTGAACCGATTATACAGATTATAATAAGAGCGCAGGGTAACAGATCAAGACCCTTAACGCAATGGTTTTGGATTCTGCGCCTGCGGTCAATTGACGGCA
>JASFIV010000323.1:0-4848 GCA_050122475.1 Desulfobacterales bacterium
AATTTTCTCAAATGCTTTGCGACCATGCGTTCCCATGATGACGAGATCTATACTTTTCGAATGAATATAGTACATAATCTCCTCCCATGGATGGCCGTATGCAACAGAAGTGATCGTATCAGGGAAGACCTTGAAATATTCGTTTTTGAATTCCGATAATCGTATTTTAGCTGCTCTGATGGTTTCTCCTTCTGGCTCAATAGTAGACAAAGATTCGCAAGCCCCTACTACAAATAAAAGATGAATTTGTGAATTAAATTGCTTAGCCATGACATGTATAAAGGGGACGATATCCCCTGATTCTCTCGCAAAGACGACCGGATATAGTATTTTTTTAAATACGTCCATTCTGGATACCTTTCCGCTCTCCGAATAATTCCCGCTGTCCACGAGTATAATCGACAATATAAAGTAGAGTTGTTTTTTCTTTGAGGATTTTTCTAAGGTGTTGTAAACCGGGCTGATCAATATCAAATACACGGATATATAATCTGCGATGTCCTTTATCAGCCCGTTCCTGGGTAGAAAGGATACTCGCAATTCGTCCACCATAATCGCGGATGATATCGGTGATCTTTTTTAAACACCCCGGCCGATCTTCCACTTCCAGTGCTATTTGAAGCCCCTTTTTACCGAAGCCCGTAAGGATAAGAATCAAATGAAAAAGATCGGAACGCGTAATAACCCCGATAACATTTTGCTGCTCATTAACTACCGGCAAACCGGATATGTTTTGTACCAAAAACTTCTCGACAGTTTCTTCTAGCGTATAATCATAAGGAACAGTGACGGGATCAGAGGTCATTATGGTATTGATTTTAATATCTGAAAGAAGATCACTATCGTTGTCCATGTTCTCAAAAGGTACATCTGAAGCAGATGCGATATTAATATCCCGGTCTGTGATAATTCCGACAAGCTTTCCTTTCCGCATTACAGGCAGCATGCGGATTTCATGCTCTCGCAGCAGGGTGGCTGCATCTGTCACAACATCATCGGCATCGATTGTAATCGCCGGTTGCCGCATCCAATTCTTTACCAGCATCAAACATCTCCCTATAGCTCATTTGAACATTAATAACTGGGTTTGGTGAAAAAAGGATTTTATCTTACAATCCAAATTGTTCGATCACGGGCTATATGAATCACTTTATTCGTGACTCTGCCGATAAAAAAATTCTGGACCCGCGAAAGCCCTCTTCTTCCCATAACAATTATTCCATAGTTGTCTTTCTTGGCTTCATCCGCAATGGCCTTTGCCCGACTGTGAACCCCTTTAATACAATTAATTGATACTTTATTGGGCTTGAAACCTAAATCCAATAGCTTATTCTTGGCTTTAAGCAGTGAGGGAGTCATCATTTTGTGAGCAAATTGCGAATACTTTTTAGATGGAAATATATGCTGATATTCAGCAAGACCTTTGCCGTTTCCTCTAATCACGTGTAACAGACAGACTTCGTAATCGAGCCCACCCGTGAGAAAACCAACAAAGTCAACTGCGCTCAACGCATCTGACGAACCATCAAATGCCAGCAAGATCTTATTCCCTGCGGGTGCTTTGCCGACCAATATAAGCGGGAGGAAGTTGAGTTTTTCAATCAACTTGGTGGCCACACTGCCCAATACAATCCCCCTCAGACCTGTCGCACCGCGTCGCCGGACCACAATAGCCTCATAACCATTTTTGGCCTCACGAATAATATCTCTGGCTATGCCTTTTTTCCGTTTTTGAATTTTTATTTTTATTGAATTCTCAGAAAAACCTGCTTTTAACAAAAATTGCTGAGCGCGTTGCATGTAGACGTCAATATTTTTCCTTTGGCCTGCCTCCCATGCTCTGATCTGCTTGACCGTCGAAGTGCTTCGGGGATCTTTCTCCAGATCCCAGTATGCTTCGGGTACCGAGTTGAACACATGAAATAAAACAATTTGTCTATTTCGAAAAGAATCCATTCTGGCAATATGTCTGACCGTATTTAACGCTCGATCCGATCCATCAACCGGTGCTAAAATTTTTCTTTGTGTCTTCATTTTCATCGCAACCTCTCGTGTTTAATTGATCTTCTCTGCGTAAATTTCCCGGATATTTTCCTTATGATCAATCACATAGAGCAAAGCCGCTTTTTCGCTAAGCTTGTCTTTGAGTTTTTGCAGCCTGGATCGCTCGATGCTGCGCATGCGGATGTAAACCTTGCGATAGCCTTCCGGAATATCATCATAGGAGGTCAGGATGCTGACCATCCGACCACCATGTTCCCGGATAATATCGGCGACTTCCTTAATCGTGCCCGGCTTGTCTTCAACTTGAAAACCAAACTGTATGCCCACATTTCCGATACCGGTAAGCGATATCAGGACTCGAAATAAATCTGTCTGAGTAATGGTGCCGACAACCTGCCCATTTCCATCCACCACTGGAGCGCCGGAAATTTTACCGTCCAAAAGCACCAAGGCCGTTTCCTCCGCAGTATAATCAGGCGGCACGGTAATCGGATCTTTGGTCATGAGGTCTTTGACTTTAATCTTGGACAAAAGGTATAAAAGTTCATGAACATCCAATGTTGAGGCATCGGAGGCAGATGCCCTCTTTAGGTCTCTATCTGTAACGATCCCGACAAGTTTATTTTTTTTCATCACCGGTAACATGCGGATGCCATATTTTTTTAATAACCTCATGGCGTCCTGCATTGAATCGTTTGCATCAACTGTGAAAACATTTTTGCTCATCCAGTTTTTTACCAGCATTCTAAGTCTCCCGTCTTTGCTAAAATTAAATAATGGCGCTTTATCGATTGACTATTGCTGTAGTTAAAAGCATAAGCCGTGCCAAGTCTGCTCTACGTATATATTATAATATTTTCAATGATTTAGGGCAAACAAGATGCCTGAATGTATTTTTCAAAGCCAAAATTTTGAAAAATTAACAAAACATTTTTCGAAATATTTCGAATTTATAAATAAATGAGGGGTCGGGGAGTTTTTCCACCCAATCCTTGATAATAGCGGAATAAATTATCAGCAGCGAAATCGTGCACTGTCTGAATGGTTTAGGGAGCGTTGCCAAAGAACAGCAATAACCCCAGAGCAACCAATGGGCGCAAATTTGATTTTTGGTCTAACCCGATATTTTATATTTGAATTCTGTTCTTTCGCTACGCTCCCTTAATCATGAGTTTGCACGATGAAGTCGCTGATATTTTATTCCGCTGTCGATTTAAAAAAACTCCCCGACCCCTCAAGTATCTTATAAGCCAGTCTGTGTACGTCCCTGCGGTGTGCCTGTTCCGTTTAATTTCTCGTTAGAAAACAGCGGAGCGAATTAAACCGGGGCACCCTGAATTTTCTGTCAAATGCTGGCAATTGGCGTAAAGTGCAGTCAAATACTGTAAAGTTATGTAAAGTATTGAATATATTACAAAAAATTGTTGACCTGCTGGGTATATCCTGATAGGCTATCCTCGTTTTTCCCGCCGCCAATTAAAGTCTCCCGAGAATCAAATCAATACCCGTTTTTCTGCCGAAGGGGGCCGTCATTTGACGGAGCGGTGGAAAAACGGCCGGAATGGAGGAAGTGTCATGTTGAAAAGCGGCCGCGGTTGTGTAGCCTTTCTGCTTGCCTTTTTCACCATCATTACCTTTTCCAACTTTGCATTTGCCGACGAGCAGGTCTTGTTTGACAAGGCCCTGACCATCGGTGACTGGTATTTACACGCTTCCCAGAATTCTTTCTCTGCAGAGGATGCTCAGGAAGCCCGTATTAAAATCAGCAAAACTACGCCGGGCAAACAAATACAGCGCGGATTTTTTGTGCTCAACGGCGCCTTTACCTTCTTGCGGGATTTTCTGGCCGGAGACGAGCTGGTATTTGAAAAAGACGTCACACTGGAAGCAGTCAATACACTGTACGTCATACTGCTGGGCGAAACGGGAACTGAAATTTCATTCCAGGTTTTCGGAGATGACGGTCCGGCGCCTCCACCAGAGATTTCGGTTTTTTCAGCCGAACCCCTCACCGTTAAACGCGGCGAATCCGCCACTCTGATCTGGCAGACCGCCCATGCCAATTCCTGTATAATAGATCCGGGTATTGGTACCGTGGCTGCCAACGGGTCCCATTCGGTTACGCCTACCGATACGACTATCTACACCTTAACAGCTGAAGGCACCGGTGATCCGGCTATGGCAGCGGTGACGGTAACGATTGAAAACAGCGCCCCAGTGGCTGAGCCGCAAACGATCGCCACCGATGAGGACACAGCGGTTGCCATCACGCTGACAGCATCTGATGTGGACGGCGACAGCTTAAGCTATGTGGTGACCGTCCAGCCTGGCAACGGTACCCTTAGCGGCACACCGCCCAGCCTGACTTATACCCCAACTGAAAATTACAGCGGCGGCGATTCATTTTCCTTTAAAGTCAATGACGGTCAGACTGACAGCAACACAGCCACCGTTAGCCTGAACATAACACCGGTCAATGACCCGCCGGTGGCCAACGCCGGTGAGAATCAAGAAGTATTTGTCGGTGACCCGGTATCACTGGATGGCAGCGGTTCTGCAGATGTGGAGACTGAAATCTTAAACTTCAGCTGGACATTGAACGGCGTGCCGCAGGGAAGCGCTGCTAAATTGTCCGACAATTCTGCTGAGAAACCGACCTTTACGCCGGATCTTACCGGCAGCTATACGGCTGAGCTGATCGTCAATGATGGTGAGGGTGACAGCCCGGCTGACGAGGTAGTGATCACCGCCACCATAAGAATGGTCGACGTGCCCGATGTGGTCGGATGGCTGCAGGCAGAGGCTGAAGCTGCCATTCGGAATGCTATGCTGGACGTGGGCACG
>JASFIV010000324.1:0-4840 GCA_050122475.1 Desulfobacterales bacterium
TGGAGTATCCTTGTCGGCATATCTGATGCCTTTCTTAAACCGCTTTTGATGGGTCGCGGCGTCGACGTTCCCATGCTTGTCATCTTTATCGGTGCAATCGGCGGCTTCATGACATCGGGCATCATCGGTCTCTTCATTGGCGCGATCATCCTCGCGCTCGGTTACAAGCTTTATTTAATATGGCTCGATCAGGATACACAGCAGGATGCAGAACCATCTTAATTTGAGTAGCGGCCATCCGGAGAAGCCGCACTCTTAAATCAACGAAGGGAGAACAGCATGATTTCCCACATACTGTGCCCGACGGATTTGAAGGAACGGTCCTATCTCGCTCTTAAGAAAGCCGTCCAGATTGCTCATCAGTTCAACGCACGCATAACGATGCTCAACGTCCATGGGGAGTTTATGGATAAACACGAGCGCGAAATGCTCAGGGTCAGTGTCGATAAATTGAAAGAAAAATATCGCCAAGTCGCCATCAAATCAAAAGAAGAAATGAAAACCGTCATTCATGAGTTACATGCAGACGACATCGAGATAACCTATCTGCTGCGAAAGGGGACGCCGGCGGGTACCATTATCGATATGGCCGCTGAAGAAGGGGTGGACCTTATTGTGATATGTACCGACGGTCGCGACAATATCAAGGACTTTGTCAAGGGTACCATAACCGAAAAAGTTATTAATCACGGCCCTTGTCCGGTACTCGTAATTCCCCATAAAACGTAACCTATGTGGTCGTTGAATCTTACGCGGATTTCCTTTTCGCCAGCATAGGATTACTGAGGACAATCGCATAAAAATTTTTACCTGTTTTTGGCATTTAGATCTCCGGGTAAAACTATGTTTTCTTTATCCACCCGCGCTAAAGAATCTATCAAGACCGGCCTGGCAATGACCATTGCTTACGGTATTGCTTTGTCTATGAACTGGGAAAAACCATACTGGGCCGGTTTCGCGGTGGCCATGATCAGCCTGGCAACGGCCGGACAATCCCTGAACAAAGCTGCCTTGCGCATGGCCGGTACGCTGGTAACGACCATTGTCGCGCTGGTATTAATCGCCCTGTTCTCACAAGACCGATGGCTTTTCATGCTGTTTCTCTCTTTCTATGTCGGCATTTGCACCTACATGATGGGCGGAGCGAAACACAAGTATCTCTGGCATGTCTGCGGTTTTGTGTGCGCGGTCATCTGTATGAGCGCCGGCCCCAATTCTACCAGGGCCTTCGAGACCGCGGTGCTGCGTGTCCAGGAGACCGGACTGGGCATCCTGGTTTATAGCCTGATTTCGGTTCTTATCTGGCCCGTCACCAGCCGCGCCGACTTCGAGGCCGCCGCAGGCAAACTGTTGTCGACCCAGAAACAGCTTTTCCGGTCCTACATCGATCTGGTGAGCGGCCGGAGGGAATCAGGGGAAGCGCAGGCCCTGAGGGCCCAGGAGGCGCAGGAACAGACACAGTTTGGCCAGCTCCTTGATGCGGCCCAGACAGATACATACGAAGTCTGGGAAGTGCGGCATCAGTGGGGGCGTTACAGGAGCCATGCGATGGAACTGACCGAAACGATGAACCGCTGGCGTGTAAGTTTCGACGAGGTTAAAGCCCTGGATCTGTCGCGTCTGTTGCCCAATATAGTAGCCTTTGGCGCAGAACTCGAAGAGCGGTTGGCGCAGATCGATCGTATGCTGATCAATCAGGCGCCCGAGCGGCATCCGGAAGCTATGGATCTGGACCTGGATACAAGCGAGGTCAGGACCCTCTCCCATTTCCAAAAGGCGGCGCTGGCCGTCACCCGGTCCCGGCTGCAACATCTTGAGCTGATCACCCGTTCTATGTTTGACAGCATCAGCGACATCAAAGGTTTCGGCCAATCGGTTTCTGAAGCTGACACCACGCCTCGGCCGCGCAGCGGATTTATGCCCGATCCGGATCGCATGATGTGCGCCATCCGGGTCATGGTGACCATGTGGCTGGCTTATTTTGCCTTCATCTACATTAACGATTTTCCAGGCGGAGCAGGGTTCGTGAGCATGGCCGTTCCTTTTGCAATGCCTATGGCAACCATGCCACAGGTACCGATCAAACTGCTGTTTATGCCGACGGCCATGAGCATAATATTCGCCGGACTGGTGCACATCTTCGTGATGCCACAGCTATCCAGTTTTCTTGGCCTGGGCCTACTAATCTTTGCGGTCACATTCGCTATCTGCTATCTGTTCGCCGCGCCCCGTCAGGCCCTGGGCAGGGCATTAGGGCTGGCCATGTTTGTCACAATCGCTTCCATCTCCAACGAACAGACGTATAGCTTCCTCAAGGTTGCCAACACGGCACTGCAGTATGCTCTGCTCTTCCTGATTTTGATTATCACGGCGCGCGTTCCTTTTTCATTTCGACCCGAACGGGCATTTCTGCGCCTGATCGGCCGCTTCTTCCGCAGCTGCGAGTACCTAATGTCGACCACGCAACGGGACCCGCAGCAAATTTTGAAGCGGCTGGACCGCTGTAAAGAGGCCTTTCACGCCCGCGAATTATTGACGCTGCCTCGAAAACTCACTGTCTGGGTTCCGCACATCGACACGAATGCGCTGTCTCGTACCTCGCCACAACAGGTTCAAACCGTGGTAACCAGCATGCAAGGGCTCGCTTACCGCATACAGGAGTTGCTCGAGGAGCGCGGCAATCCACAGGCACAATTCCTGGTGCAGGCGCTGCAGGCGGACGTCCGGGCCTGGCGCCTCAAGGTACAGGAAACCTTTAAAAGTTTGGCGGAAGACCCGGCTGCCAACGATAGAAAGGCGTTTCGCAACAAGCTGAACAAACTCAAAGATCGCCTGGAAGAGCGCATCAAAACAGCACTGGACACTGCAACCGAGGAGCAGCTCCGTGTCCGAGACGCTGAGAATTTTTACCGGCTGCTGGGTGCTTACCGGGGTGTGTCCGAAGCGTTGATCAATTATGTAGGACATGCGGGAACAATCGACTGGGTGCAGTGGAAAGAAGATAGATTTTGAAATATAAATTACAATACTCAAATCACAAATATCAAATAAATCACAATGATCAAAATTCAAAATCCCAAACTCTGTTCAGTAATGTTTGGGTCATTGAGTATTAGGATTTGAGATTTATTTGTTATTTGGAGATTGTAATTTGGTGCTTTGAGACGTGTTGCTTAGGATTTGGTTTTCACAGTCTAACGAGAGTAATTAGGAGGCCACTGTGTATTTTATCCCCAAAGAATTCACCATTGGTGAGGTCTATTTTCCACCTTTGCTGATTGCCGGTATACTTGGTCTCGCGGCGGCGTTGGTAACGGCCATGCTGCTCAACCGTTTTCTTCTGTCACGCTATTTTTTCTATCCACCGCTGGTTTTTCTGGCGCTGGCGGTTATTTACACGATAATTATTGGAACGTTTATTATACCGGCTTAGAACCATTGGAGTGCTGGAGTAATGGAGTGTTGGAGTGTTGATGCGAACACCAGACCTATAGGAATAAAAAAATCGACTTAGGATGGAGTTAATCCATGAAAGGAAAACTTAAATACTTGCTGACCGGTTTGATTGTAGCTGTGGCGGTGATCTTGGTCCTGCTGAAGTACTGGGACTATGTTACCAATCCCTGGACACGCAATGGCCAGGTGCGCGCCCAGGTGGTTCAGATTACGCCCCGGGTTTCCGCTCCGATCGTAAAGCTGCCGATAGCGGACAACCAGCTTGTCAAAGCCGGAGATTTGTTATTCGCGATCGATCCCCGGACGTTTGAAGCGACGCTGGAACAAAAGCGTGCCCAGCTTGACAATACCCGCGACGAAATCGAAGCCCTGGAGAAACAGGTTGAGGCCGCTCAGGCTGACGTCGAGGCCGCGACCGCCAATATCAAAATGTCAGAGGCTGCCATAAGGGCCTATACCGGCCGGGTCGAGCAGGCTGACGCGGAATACAAGCGTCAGCAGATACTGGATAAACAGAAAGCGACATCCAAAAAGAGGGTCGAGTCGGCCAAGGCCAATTACATCGCCGTTGTAAATGAAAAAGCCAATGCTGAAGCCCAGTTGCTGCAAATGAAGGCTGAGCTTGGTCAAGCTGAAGCCAACCTGGCCAAAGCCAGGGCTAATCTCGGCGCCCCGGGCGAAAGAAATGCTCAGCTGCGTCTGGCCAAAGCTGATGTTCGCGAAGCGGAGCTCAACCTGGAGTTCACGAAGGTAAAGGCGCCGGTGGATGGCTATGTAACCAACTTGAACCTCAGACTGGGCAGTCAGGCTGTAGAAAACCAGCCGGCCCTGGCGCTGGTGGATATCAACAGCTTCTGGGTCCACGGGTTTTTCAGAGAAAACTACATCGAGGACATGCGTGAGGGAGACCGGGCCATCGTCACGCTTATGACTTATCCTGATAAACCGCTGGAAGGCCGTGTCGACAGCCTGGGCTGGGGTATTGCCCAGCAAGATGGCAGCACCGGCTTTGATCTGCTGCCGAATATCAGCCCAACCTTTGAGTGGATTCGGTTGGCCCAGCGGGTGCCCGTGCGCATTCATCTCGATCAGGTGCCTGAGAGCGTCGAGTTGCGCGTCGGGACCACGGCATCGGTGTTGGTTATGACAGGAACGAGCGAGGATGCGGACAAAAAGAAGGGAGTGGCGGCGCCGAAGCCGCTTCAATAGATTAAAAAGATGAACATCGAACATTGAACGCCCAACATCGAACGTTGAATTAAAAAAATATGAACATCGAACATTGAACGCCCAACATCGAACGTTGAATTAAAAAAATATGAACATCGAACATTGAACGCCCAACATCGAACGTTGAATTAAAAAAATATGAACATCGAACATT
>JASFIV010000325.1:0-4834 GCA_050122475.1 Desulfobacterales bacterium
TTTTAATCGGTGAGATGGAGGCACTTTCCCAGAATTCCTCGCCGTTTTTTCTGCGGTTAACAAATTCACCGCGCCAGACATTGCCGGCAAGAATGGTCTCCCACATTTCCTTATAAAATGATTCCGGCAGATCCCCTGACTTTAACACCCTGGGATTGTTTCCAATGGCTTCTTCCGCAGTATATCCGGTGACCTCACAAAACGTCGGATTGACATACTCGATGGTGCCGTCTTTGGAGGTAATCACCACCGAAGCCGGGCTATTCTCGATTGCCCGGGACAACTTGCGGGCCTGATCCTGGGCGAGTCTGCCGTCGGTAATATCGATGATGGAGCCAGCCATTCGGTAAGCCAGGCCGCTGTCATCCCAGAGGGCCTGCCCCATGGTGCGATACCAGCGGTATTCGCCGGATTTATTTCTCAGTCGGATAACTTCATTGAAAGGGGTACGATTTTCCAGGTGATCCTGTAATTTGGCGACAATACTGTCGTGGTCATCGGGATGCAGGCTGTTTTCCCAGCCCGGAAAGGCATCTTCGCTTTCATCACCGGAGTAGCCCAGCAATTCTTTGAAACGCTGCGAATACCAGGTCTTGCCGGTCTGCGGCTCCAAATCCCAGAGCCCTCCACCGGCAGCCTTTACGGCCAGTGAGAACCTTTCCTCGCTTTCAGACAGCTCGGCGGTTCTTTCCTCAACGCGGATTTCCAGTTCATCATGGGATTTCTGTAACGCTCGGCTGGCGCGCTCTTGGATGACAACGGCAAACACCAGTGACCCCAGGGCGAGCAAAACCGTGATGGCCAGCACCGTCAGAATCACCGTGCGCGTAGTATAATAAGGGCCAAGAGCATCGGCCTGATCGATTTCAGTAGCCAGCCCGATTTGCAGCTGCTCAACCCATAACCAGGCACCGTAGACCAGTACGCCGCGGTAATCCCGGTATCCGGTCACATTAAGACCGGAGTTGCCTGTGGTTGCTTCCCTTGCCATCAGGGTCAGCGGCTGCTGGTATCGGGGTATCGACGGTGTAAAATCTTTGGTCATGTCACCGCCGGGATCCCGCACACTGACCGCTAAAATGCTCTTTTGATCTTCACTGATCAGCCCGATTTTGTGCAGATCTTCATCAAAGCGGCTTTCGGACAGCAGCTTGCCGTACCGGTCAAAAGCATAAGTTTCACCACTTTTACCGATCTGCCCCAGCTGAATGAGTCGGGTGAAATCCCGGGTCGGATCGATGCGCTTGGTAACCACGGCCATCACCCGGCCCTGCCTGTTTTTTACAGGAGCGGCAAAAAACATCGTGGGAATGCCCGCGGGAGTGTCTTCAACCGCTGAGCCCAGAGGAACATCTGACCATATGGGCGGTATCATGACGGTTTCGCCCTGAAATGCCCGGTTGATCAGATCCAAGGCCTGATTGGCAATCAGGTTTTTAGTGCCGACATTGCTATTGCGCATGGAGGCAATATTGATGAAATCCGGTGAGATGATAAAAAATCCGGTCTGCCCTTCGCGGTCTCTATGGAGTCGGAAAAAGACGCGCAAATCCCTCAATGCCTTACTTTCAAACAAAGAGGTTTTGTTGCGAGGGATGCGCAACTGCTGTTCGGTCAAAAAAACCAGTTGTGGATCTTCGGCTAAACGGGTCAGGTTAAATTTGTTGGATTCAACCCATACCTCCAGCGATTCCCGGGTGGTCTGCAAGACGATCTGCAGGGCATCCCCTACATCGGACCGTAATTTTTCTTTTATTCTGTCAAGAGCGAACCAGGCCAGGGCCGATACCAGGGTGATAAAGCAGCCGGCTAAAATTATTAAGATGCTTAATTTTTGGATGGAACCGTGCTCGGCGGAAAGCCGGCCGCTTCTGACACGCTTCAAGCGCCACAGCAAAAATACCAGCAGGCTGGTGATAAGCACAGAGGTGGCAACTAGCAAAAACAGCACAACGTTTCCGGTAGGCGCCGCGGAACCCGCCCAGGCGCATGGCACAACCGAAAACAAAATTACTAAAATGAAGACACCCCATAACCGACGGAACATATGTTACCTCTCACATAAAATATTGAACATAATAATAATTCTCATATAAAAGATTGCAATGATCACCACAAGTTGATTATATTCTGATTGAAAGCACACCTGGCCTTCAAAAGGACCCTACCATGAACAAAGAAGCGATCAATAAATGGGTATTGCTGCTGCTGCTTTTTTTTATTTCGGCCCTTTTTCTGTCAATGATCCGCCAATTTCTGATGGCCATTTTTATGGCCGGTATCTTCTCGGCCCTTTCTTATCCCCTGTACCGCCGCTTTGATCGCTGGTTCGGCGGACGACGCGCTCTGGCCTCATTTGCGACGATCTTTCTGATCGTTTTTGTGATTATCATTCCGCTGGGCGCATTGCTGGGAATCGTCACCGCTCAGGCGATCAAAGTCGGTGAAGCCGTTACCCCATGGGTTTCACAGCAGCTTTCCAAGCCGGATGCGATTTCAGAAGCCCTGCAATCCCTTCCATTTTATGACCGCATCGAACCGTATCGTAATCTGATCTTGACAAAGGCCGGTGAATTGGTCGGCCATATCAGCGGTTTTTTGATCAATCGTCTTCGAAGCGTGACCCTCGGTACAGTCAATTTTATTTTTATGCTGTTCATCATGCTGTATACAATGTTCTTTTTTTTCATGGACGGCGATAAGCTGATTAATAAGATTCTCTACTATTTGCCGCTGGAGGATCAGGATGAGCGCCGTATGTTGAATAAGTTCACCTCGGTCACGCGCGCTACGCTCAAAGGCACAGCGGTGATTGGCATCCTGCAGGGAACCCTGGCCGGTGCTGCTTTTGCTGTGGTCGGGATTGACAGCGCCGTATTCTGGGGCACCGTCATGGCGGTGCTATCTTTTATCCCGGGCATCGGCACCGCGCTGGTGTGGGGACCGGCTGTCATCATACTGGCCGCCACCGGACACTTGGCCAAAGCCATCGGGCTGGGCGTATTCTGTGCGGCGGTGGTCGGCAGCATCGATAATCTGCTGCGTCCTATTCTGGTGGGCCGCGACACGCAGATGCACGAACTAATGATTCTATTCGGGACCCTGGGTGGCATTATTATGTTCGGTGTGGTGGGCATTATTATCGGCCCGATCATTGCAGCTTTGTTTGTGACGATATGGGATATCTATGGTGTGGCGTTTCAGGATGTGTTGCCCTCTGTGGGGATGACCGGGGCAGCCGGCAAAGCAAAAAATTCAAGTGCTGAAATCCTTCCCGACGATTTCGATTCCGAAGCAAACCCTCCACCGGATGAATAGCAGCCTATGAAGTGCTAAATATATGCTGTGGCTGTAAGTTCTACCCTGGTGCCGAAGGGAAGGCTGCCGGCCTGAATGCAGGCGCGGGCCGGACGCTTTTCTCTAAAATATTTTTTATAGACTTGGTTAAAGCGGTCAAATTCTTCTATGTCGAGAAGATAGACCGTAACCGTCAACACCTTTTCTAGTGAAGATCCGGCTTCCTGCAAAATGATGCGCAGATTCTCCAGGGCCAGTTGGGCCTCTTCTTCTACCGTTCCGAGCCCGATTTCATTGGTCTGCGGATCCACTGCACCCTGTCCGGATACATAAATAATGCCGTTGTGGATGATGGCCTGGGAATAGGGCCCGCCGGTTACCGCCGCCTTATCGGTCTGAAAAACTTTTTTCTCTTCCACAATTCTCCTCTTTTTTAACTGAATAGTTAGTTTTCATTTCAGAATTGAGTAATTTTTTGCAAGGTCAAGGAAGAATCAGATTTTTACCGGAGGCATACTTGCAGTATGTCGAGGATTAAAATCTGAGTCTGACGAAGAGATTGCGAAAAAGGGCTATTTCTGAAATGAAAACTTAGATGCCACAGATATGCCTGACTTCCTCATTGTCAATCAACTCTTCAACCGGTCCCTGGTAGCAAATCCGGCCGTTGTCGATAATGTAGCCGTAATCGCTTAAGGTCAGCGTAAATTTCACGTTTTGTTCGGCCAGCAAAACGGTTAATCCGACTTCTTTCAGCTTTCGGATGCGCTCACCCAGGGTTTTGACCAGCACCGGCGCCAATCCCTCGGTGGGCTCGTCCAGCAATAAAAACTGCGGATTGGTCATCAGAGCCCGTCCGATGGCCAACATTTTTTGCTCCCCGCCGCTAAGCAATCCGCCCTTGCGACCATCCATTTCCTTTAGGGCCGGAAACAAATCGTAGACTTTTTGTTTGTCCCATTGTTCGCCCGCGGTGCCTTTGCGCTCGGCAATCTCCAGGTTCTCTCCCACCGTCAGGTCGGCAAAGATACGGCGATCATCGGGCACCCAACCCATTCCCCTGCGCACGAGCTGATATGCCGGGGTGCCGGTTACATCCGCATCATTAAAACGGATATGGCCCCGGGCAGGCGGGTTTAAACCCATGATGCTTCTGAACGTGGTGGTTTTGCCGGCACCGTTGCGTCCCAGCAGGCAGACGACCTGCCCCGCTTTGACTTTTAAGGACACATCAAAAAGAATGTGGCTCAAGCCATAGTAGGTGTGAATACCTTCAACCGCGAGCATCATTCACCTCCCAGATAGGCTTGCTGGACTTCAGTGTTTTGCCGTACTGTTTGCGGGTCGCCTTGAACAATCGTCTTTCCCTGCTGCATGACCATGATGCTCTGCGCCACTCCAAAGACGACCTCCATATCATGCTCACAAAATAAAATGGTCAGGCCCTGCTTTTCGGCCAGGCGTTGAATCAAGGCCATGGTGGTGGCGGTTTCATCCGGTGACATGCCGGCGGTGGGCTCGTCCAAAATTAGCAACT
>JASFIV010000326.1:0-4834 GCA_050122475.1 Desulfobacterales bacterium
GTATCCGGTTTATCGATTTCGGAGCACACCTGTAAAATAGCCTCTTTAACATCCTCTTCCGAATAAGATCCGCCGCGGATGAATTCAGCTGCAGCGGCGTAAGCCTTTAAAGTCGCAACGATATGGGGATCACGGTATGAGCCAAAGCCAAACAGCCCGTCCTCCGGATTGTAGATCGCAAATCCCCCATATGCCCCGCCTTTTTCACGAATCTCCCGATGCAAAAACATCGATCGTAAAATTTTGCTGATAACGGCCAGCGCGGGGCCATCCGCATGCGTCATGCGCACGGTTTCAAATGTAAGAGCGACAAATGATACGGCCGTCGACGTGCTCCAGCCTTCGCGCAGTATTTCGTTGCGCAAACGCATCTGGGGCGAACTGAATCCGTGGTTGCGATCCTCCGCCAGCAGTTGGAAAATTCCCGTAGCGGCGGCACCTCCAACTGTTAGCAGATCTTCTTCTCCGATAAGCGCCATCTGAAAATTATCGCTCACAAAAATATGCTTCCCGATGGCAGTCAGGTCCTGCACCAGCGCATTCAGTTTTTGGGTACTGAGATCGTCGGTCAATTCCTTTACGGTCTTGAGCTGATGAATGCCGCTCCAGGATTCGCTCAACGCTCTGGCCGGTGAAAAATTTCTGGAAGCGACCGATATGGCCAGACGATGCCCGTTGTGGACGATCATGGATTGAAGCGCGGCACGATATTCCTTCAAAAGGCTGGTTAAACGCGAATGATTGGATAAATCAAAATCAGAAATAAACTCCTGAATGATGTCAAACATTTTTTTCTGATTGCGCGCCAGGCATTTGCCGTTAAATGAAATGAACGGCAGGCAGTTTCCATCCTGGTTATAGCGGGTGCGTGCGTGGGTTGCCAGACCGACACCACCGGTATACGCATCGATGCGGCGCGCCATCTCGGTATAATCGTGTAGCGCGGTACCACTGCGGGTCAGGGCATAACAGAAAAAAGGGGCCCATGGAATGAGCTCCTGTGGCAAACCGCCGGTGCCGGCTGATGCCGCGAAATAAAAAATGTCGGAAGTCGCCTGATGATATAAAGTGGTATTGGAAGAACGATCATAATCAGATTCTTTCACGATCGGTACCGTGGTGGGGATATCTTCGCGCTCTAATGTGGGCAAACTGGATACATCATCTTTGGTTTCCTGTTGAAGCTTAAGCGCCTGGCTGTCTTGCTGAATTTTTTTCAGTTCAGCTGGCGAGAGCCCCTTTTTAACTTTCTCCAATTCGTGTTGCACCCGCTGAGTCTCATTTTGCTCCATTTCTTGATCCGGCACCATGGTGATTAGGACCCGGTGGGGGTTTTTGAGCAACCTTCTTTCAATCAAGTTTTCAAAAAAGGGTTCTCGATTCATCAATTCACGCAATTTAGTGAGATCATCATCAAATTTTAGAATCCGGACAGGGTCCCCGCCGTGCAACAATGGACCGGTGAATGCCAGGAGAAGTTTGATACCATATGGGTACGGCGTGTTGGTTATCTCCTTGCGATGAAATTCGATTTGATGAATCGCTGATTCAATCAATTGTTGATCAATCCCGTTTTTAACCAGATCGGTCAGGGTTTTAAAAATAATGGCTTCGACCTTTTCAGCTGCTCCCTCTTCAACATCCTTTAGCCCGGCGACAAAAGCTGTATCGCGATTATCGGTATCCAGGCCGCAGCCGTCGCACAGGGCAGAACCGAGCTCTGAGTCGATCAGGGCTTTGCGCAGCGGGGCTGCAGAATTTCCCAAAAGAACCTGTTCCAGAAGCGAAAGCGTTAAAACCTGAAATGCATCTTTGATATCACCGACAAGCCAGGCAACACATGCCTGATACTTTTTGGTTGGATCTTCGTTCGGGTTAAACGGATATGGAAAAGAGGCGACCCGCGGCTTGCGCCATCGGGGTTGTGCGGCCACATCGGTATTCGGTGTGATACGCTCAAACTTCTTTAATACCGTATCTTCGATGGCGGATAGACTTTCAGCCAATGGTACGTTGCCGTAAGTATAGAAAAAGGCATTGCTGGGATGGTAATGGCGACGGTGGAATTCTTTTAATTGCTGGTAAGTCAATGAGGGGATTTCTGCCGGATCTCCACCGGAATTATAATGATAGGTTGTGGCCGGATACAGTTCTTTCTGGATAGAGCGTACCATGACTTGATCCGGCGAAGACATTGCGCCTTTCATTTCGTTGTAAACCACCCCTTTATAGGCCAGCCGAAACCGCTCTGGATCATCTGAATTTAGATCGCCCTTAATTTCAAGACGGTGCCCCTCTTGTTTAAAACTCAGTTCGTCTAACTTCGGGAAAAAAGCTGCATCCAAGTAAACATCCAGGAGGTTGAAGAAATCTTTGGTGTTCTGGGTCGAAAAGGGATACATGGTCCAATCTGAAGCGGTAAAGGCATTCATGAAAGTGCTCAGGCTTCTTTTGAGCATTGAAAAGAAGGGGTCACGGACCGGATACCGACGGGAACCGCAAAGGGCCGTGTGCTCGAGAATATGGGCAACACCGGTGGAGTCAACCGGTACGGTTTTAAACGCAACGCTGAACGTATTTTCAGCATCGTCGTTACTAATATGAATATGCCGCGCTCCGGTCGCCTTGTGCTCCAGTTCATAAAAAAAGGATCGAATCCGCTCCAGGGGTACGACCCGGTTGACCGTATAGTGACCGACCTGTTGGCCTTGATGAAAGTCTGGATTTCGTGCATCTACAAATTTGCTCATGATCATCACTTTCTTGGTTAAGGTTGGATCTGTTTGGTATGGTTTTGGCTTTTTATACAAAAATTTACCACGAAAACACGAAAAATTCACCGCTCTCCATTTTAATTTTTTGAAGCTAATGATTTGCGGTATAAGTGGTTGTAAGAAAACATATAAATAATGAAATGTTTTTTAACAACCACTAAAAAAGCACGAAAATATTTATTCTATTTCGTGTTTTCGCCCTTTCGTGCTTGATGCCAACTGCTAAGCTATTCTCTATATCAATTCAAGACTTAGATACCGGAAGTGGTAAATTGCAGATCAGGTGAAGGGCATCGTCTCAGGCGGCCACGTAAATGCCACGGCTCTTGCGCTTAATTTTTCCAATTTTATTTAAGCGGAAAATAATATTGCGAATTTTTTTCTCACCAAATCCGGTCTTGGCCTGGATATCAGCAAAACCCAGCCCTTTGCGGGAGCGCTTGATGGTCTCAAAAACCATATCCACGGCAGTGACGGCCGTTTTACGACGTCCCATCTGCCCCTTCAACGGATATCCTCCGCTTGCCATACCGGCCATGATCAGATTTTCCAGTCGATCTAGCTTTGCCATTATTCGATCAACATCTTTTTTAGTGGGGATATTGTAATTCTGCATGAAAAATTTTACCATGGCATCGAAACTGATGCCTTTACCCCTTTTTCTAGACATGGGATCCTCCTTACGTGAAAGGGTATATTTTTCCCAACACGGTGACAATGGATAAGCCTATGGAATTTGAGGTAAAAATTAATGATAAAACTACCAAAAGTCAATATAATGCCAAACCTTAAACAAAATAAAATCGCCAAGGCACAAAGCAGACAAAGAACAACTCTGGAAGAACTCTTGTTTTCAGTGCTTTGTATTTTTCGTGTCTTTTTCGTTAAAACAATTGGGCCATAAAAAATCACCTAAATTACGATTAAGAACAAAAGATGACATCTCCTAAAGCATTGCTGAGAGCCTGGAATCTAAGGCCCAAAAAAAAACTGGGCCAGCATTTTTTAGTCGATCCTTCAACGGCCGATATGATTGCGAGACATTCGCGGATTTCGTCAGCAGACACGGTAATCGAAATCGGTGCCGGATTGGGCGCGCTCACGATTCCGGTGGCTCGTATGGCAAAACGCGTTTATGCGGTTGAAAAAGATTCACAATTAATTCAGTTGCTAAAGCCCGAGTTGTTGGTCCACAAACTAACCAATGTTGAAATTATCGAAAAAAATATTTTGGATGTCGATTTGCGGCTGATAGCTGAAAAGTCAGACCTGCCGCTGGTCGTCATCGGAAATCTACCCTATAACATCTCGTCACAGGTTCTGATAAAGCTAATAAAGACCCGTCGCAACGTGAGCCGCGCGATTTTGATGTTTCAAAAAGAGCTGGCCCGGCGAATTACGGCAAGCCCCGGCAATAAAGATTACGGGAGACTGACCGTCATGCTGGCCTATTGCGCCGAAATCAAATCCATCACAACAGTGGCGGCATCGCTTTTCTACCCGGCACCCAAAATCGATTCGGAAGTCGTCGAGATCAACTTTGATGCCAGACGCCAATATCCGCCCCACGATGAAAACATGCTCTTTCAGGTGATCAAGGCAGCTTTTGGCAACCGGCGCAAAACCCTAAAAAATGCATTATCAAGCAGTTCCCTTCAGATCGAACCGTTGAAAGCCAAACAGGCCCTGATAGCCGCAGGTATTGATCCGGGTCGGCGTGCAGAAACCCTTGATGTGTCTGAATTTGTGGCCCTCCAAATCAGTTTGTCGCAGGCGCTCAAAGTTCGCTAGGCGTCATAGCTCTACCCTTGGAATAATGGAATGCTGGATGAATGGAAGATAGAGCAAGAAAATCGGCAATTTGACGAATGTGTCTTGACCCCGCTGAGCAAGCATATTATGTTTTAAGTTAGCCTTTTAGGATAAAGCGATACGAAATTGTTTTATAGAACCGCGTGCCCGTGGCGTCCTGCGGGGCAAGCCGTATCCAGCGCAGTCAATCGAGAGTTTTTAACCTATTGGAGATGAGGAGGATCTAATGGCTGTTAAAATATTGATTC
>JASFIV010000327.1:0-4720 GCA_050122475.1 Desulfobacterales bacterium
GATTTTTTTGATCTTCGTTTTGGGCTTAATTTTTTGGATGCGCGGGATCAAAAGCGTGAGGGTAATAACGTGTTTTGAATCCGAGTCGTTGAGCTGATATGCCAGTTCTCTTTCGGTGTAAAGCGGGTTGTTCTGGACGGTTACGGCTCCAATGCGCAGGATGGCCAAATTGGCGATGATTACCTGAGGGATATTGGGCAGACAAACAGCAACTTTATCATCCGGTCGGACATCCAGATCCATCAGCGCCCGGGCACACTGGTTGACCATGGCGTCCAGCTGCTTGAACGTAAATTTTTTGCCCATATAATTTAATGCGGTATGTCCGGGGAATATTTTTGCGGTGCGGGTAAGGGCTTCTGATATCGTGCGCTTTTCATAATCCAGGGTTTTCTTGACCCCGGGTGCATATGAATCGTGCCACAATTTTCTCTCCATGCATCCCCCCCTTTCCTCTTACCTGAATTTTGTATGAAAATTAATGAGAAGAATCAGGTGTAAAATAAACCCCATTTACTATCCGAGAGCTGTGTTGTTATCCTATTCAAAATGCTCACGTACTACCGGTTGAATTTATGCTGTAAAATAGATCCATGAGAATGGACCTGGGTGTGCAACCGGCGGCGAAAAGAGCGGATAGACGGTTGATCCTTAAATGCGAAGAGATGAGAAGTGCAGCTGCAATCTGAAGCGCCGAAGCCCCCTATCGGTTGGGTTGCGCCCTTTAACCCGCTAATGGATTCTGCCCACCGGTGCTCGTACGGTTCGGCATCAACCGTATACCATACCTCTTTTAGACGCAAGACCGAACGTAAATAATCGATGTGCCAGTGTGGATGAACAGAGATTCTGGTATGATGTGCGATTCGGGCTTTGAGACCGCCGGGACCGAAGGCGCTGCCGATATACACATAGTAGCCGGGCCGGACGAAATACCGGCCGAGTTTTCCAACTTCCACCTGCCGCTCGTCATCGCAGATCATGACCAATACATATGTACCGGGCTGAGTCAGCATCTTTTAATAGTGTCTAAAACGGAATGATAATATAAAAGAGTATCTTAGCAATGTTATGCTATCCAATAAACCCGAAAAACGAAATCCGAAATCCGAAACAAATCCAAATGTTAAAAATTCTAAAATCCAAACATTTTTTGTTTTGAACATTTAAATTTTAGATTTTGACATTGTTTCGAATTTCGAAATTCGTGCTTCGGATTTTAGGTTTTCCTAATGAATCGGTTTGACATAGATTCGCTCAGATTTGAAGATCATTTAGCATTTGAATTTAATTTCCCGTACAGCCGCTCGGTATTTTCAGAAACCGCTACAATGACTTCTTCTTCAGAAACGTCTTTAAGCTCCGCGATGACCTTAATGGATTGCCAAATATTTGCCGGTTCATTGCGCTCGTTTGGGATAGGGCCCAGAACCGGGCTATCGGTTTCGATTAATAGACTGGAAAGGGGCAGTCGTTTAACCAATTTTTGTTTCTGGCGGGAACGGACCACAGACGGTGGGATTGAAAAAAGATAGCCGGCTTCAACCGCCGAAAGCGCAGCACCGGCTTTGCCGTCGAAGGCATGCATTTGCACCCGGGCAGCATCGTTTTCCAATAGCAACGCACTCGCATGACGGCCGGCAGAGCGGGAGTGAATATTCAAGGGCAGGTTTAGCTCTTTTGATAAATCAATGAATATTTTTAAAATCTCCCGCTGAAGCGCCTTTTCTGAATCTTCCTTTACGACCCAGTAATCCAGTCCCACTTCGCCGATGGCAACGATGCACGAGTTGTTGTCGCGTAGAAAATCCGCCATTTGATGCGCTTGCTTTAAATCAAGGTGAGTCGGATAAAGCCCGGCGGCCGGCTTTAAAATCGGATATTTTTTTGCGAGCGCGACATTTTTACGGGCATCCGCAAGATCTTCCCCCACAGCGATGATCGCTTTGACACCGGCTTTGCGGGCCCGTTCCAGAACCGCATCCCGATCTTCATCGAAACTCGGATCGCACATGTGGGCATGGGTGTCCACCAAACTGGGTCTAAACGACGTTAATGACATAGGTCCTTAAATTCGGATGTTGGGTTTAAATAAACCGGAGTGACTCAAAATTTGGATTTTAGATTTCGGATTTTGGAATTAAAAACTGCAAGTAAATGAAACAATCAATCTCCAATATATTCAATCCGCAATCCAAATTCTAAAATCTAAAATCATTCAGATCCGAATCGATAGTGCTTTTTGACATCTTTGCGAATTTTCCAGGTGCAGGACATGCCGGTCGGAAAGGTGACTAGGTCCCCTTTGCCGACTTCCACCGGTTCCTGTCCTTCTGGCGTCACGACAACATCGCCCTCCAGAAAATAACAGGTTTCGGACTCATCATATGACCACGGAAATTCTGATGATTCTTTGGTCCAGATCGGCCAGTCACTGACACCCAGCTCTTCCAGTTGCTCCTTGCTGGGATTTCGGATCACTTTGATTTTGCTCATTTTACCTCCATCCGGGTTTGAGGGCTGAGAAAACCGAGTAAGATATAATACTGAGCTTTCAAATTTTCTGCGGTTTGCTAGTTTTCTATACTGTTTTTTGGTTTTGACAAATTGGAAATAGTAGAAATGGTATCAAAACCTCAGATCAGGTTCAAGGGCAAGGCGTCCTGCGCATTGAAAGTGGAGCGTACATGTTAGTACGTGAGCATTTTAATGTGCGGGACAACGCAGCCATTGAGCCTTTTGAGCCCCTTAAATAATCTGTCAATCAGATGCGAAATCCCGCTGCCTTGAGCGGGGAGATGGGGTTTTGATGCCATTTCTAGCGATGGGCCTCCAGGCAGGCCACCCCCTCGGGCCCAACAACGGCGTCGTGCCGCACGCCGGCCGGCAACTCCAGGCGATCCCCACTGTTCAATGTGAGTTTATCCCCCGCGTCGGGCAGGCCAAAAGTGATGGATCCGCGAATCACATAGATGACCTTGTCATACGAATGACTGTGGGCGCCATAGACATCACCGGGGCCGTTGGACCACACATAAGGGTGTAAATCCTCATCGGCCAACCTGCTGCGTAACAACGATTCACCCGGTGCTATTTCGTCTGACCAACGTATGACTTCGACATTGTCTGTATTCATGATTGATTTTCCTTTTTTAATGCGCATTTACTCCATTCTGTTTTTTCCTGTGCTACGGCAAAATTTTCATTTAATCCAGAAAGAAGTCAGGCAGCAGTTTATCGGCATTGTCCGGATTTACCGCATATCGATCCAGATCCGTGTAGCCGCGGGCCAGCAGGAGCTGCTCGTCTATCAACGATTGCCCGTTGAGCCGGCAGTTTTCAGTCGTCAGTATTTCATAGGCGGCGTCGGCCATGATGTCGGTCGTGCGGCAGTTTTGGAAAAGATCCCGATTGCCCACCACAAATTCGATGGCCGCCGTAGCAATCGCCGTGCGGGGCCATAGGCAATTGACCGCAATGCCATAAGGTTCAAATTCGGCAGCCATGCCCAGGCTGAGCAGTGTCATACCGTATTTTGACAGGGTATAGGGCGCATGGTTTTTTAGCCATTTAATATTCAGATTGAGCGGGGGAGATAAACTTAGAATATGCGGATTCGAAGATGCCTTCAAAAAAGGCAAGGCCGAATGCGCACAGATAAATACCGCGCGCGAATTGATGCTTTGCATCAAGTCATAGCGTTTAATCGGTGTTTTTTCCACCGTTGAGAGGCTGATGGCACCGGCGTTACTAACCAGGGCATCGATGCCGCCAAATTCGTCTGCTGCCGCCTGCATCATGTTGGCCACTTGATCTTCGCTGCGAACATCGAGCTTGAAAGGCAGGGCTTTGCCACCGGCGGATAGGACTTCCTCGGCCACGGTATGAATCGTTCCTTTTAATTTGGGATGGGGCCTGTCCGATTTGGCGGCAATGACAATGTTGGCGCCATCACGGGCAAACCGAACGGCCAAGGCCCGCCCGATGCCGCGGCTGGCGCCGGTAATGATGATGGTTTTGTTTGCCAAATTACCCATAAGCGTTTCCTTTGTTCGTTTGCCTGATTTGTTCGATTGATGGACCAGGGACTGACCTGATTCGGCCGCGGAATGAATCATCAGCGACTGCATCGTGCAAACTCATACCTAAGGGAGCCTAACGAAAGAACAGGAATCAAAAAAATAAAGGGTCATCTATAAAATCAACATTGTGCCGTTATTCTGTTGTTCGGTCCTAAGCTGTTCTTTCGCAACGCTCCCTAATGCATTCAGACAGTACACGATGACGCTGCTGATAATTCATTCCGCTTTGATTATCGGTTGACAGCAAAATACCTCGGCTCTTTAGTTAATCCGTTGTCTTTTTTCTGAACGATCCGGATAGATTTTGTACAGCGGGTCATCGTAAAAACCCGGGATAGCGTAAATTTTTTTTCTGGCAGGGTTCTGATCCAGATCCAGCACCTGCCAGCGGTTGTTTTCTTTAGCCACCACCCACATGTGACCGTTGGAGATGCCGGCGTATGAATCGAAACCGGCAGACGTCAAAAGTGACATCAACAGCAAGGATAGGCTTTTGCAATCACCTTTTTGGGCCCGTATGGTCTCTTCGACCGATTGCCATCTGTGGGGATCAAAAACGTAATCATAGTGGCTGAGAATATATTGATAGATACGCCTGACTTTATCGGGATATCTTGAGATGGCGTTTGTTCTGAGCA
>JASFIV010000328.1:0-4713 GCA_050122475.1 Desulfobacterales bacterium
AAACCCCGATGCAAGGCGCTTCGCCACGAACATCTCGTTCTTCATGGTGAGACGGGGCTGCCACCAGAGAACCTCTCGCATCGGCCAGCAGTGCGGTTGCCCGGGCAGCGGCGCTGCTGCCCTGTTGGACCGAATCCGGAATATCTTTGGGACTCTGAGCGGCGCCACAAACATAAATGCCCGGTTTAGCAGTTGCAACGATGTCCAACGGATCGGAAGCGCAGAAACCATGCTCATTTAAGGGTAGGTCTAGGCGCTGGGCCAATTGTGCGGTAGACGAATTCGGGCACAGACCGACGGAAAGAACGACCATATCAACCGTTTCTTCCTGTAGATGATGGTTCGGGGTGGCATAGGATATGCTCAAAGTATCGTCTTCGGGATTTGGAACGACCCTGGAGATCAAGGAACGCACATAGCGCACACCATTTTCTGCCTGGGATCGCTCATAAAAACGGTCGAATCCTTTACCGTGGGCGCGCATATCGATGAAAAAAATGCTGGTGTCGATCTGTCCGTCATGCTCTTTGGTGATCATGGCCTGTTTGGTGGCGGACATGCAGCAAACGCCGGAACAATAATCGTTTCCCAAATGGCTGTCACGCGATCCGACACACTGGATCCAGGCAATCCGGCGCGGCATTTTGCCATCGGACAGGCGCTGGATGCGCCCCTGGCAGGGGCCGGCTGCTGAAAGCAGGCGCTCGTATTCCAGACTGGTGATAACATTGGGCCATTGCCCGTAGCCATACTCAGCCTTTAGAGGCGCATTAAAGGGCTCAAATCCGCCGGCCAGAATCAGCGCCCCGGTGTCCAATGTCATGATTTCATCCTGCTGGTCAAAGACAACCGCCTTGTTTTCACAAACCTTTTCGCAGACGCGGCACTTGCCTTTCGTAAAGTAGGTACAGTGCTCCTTGTCAATTGTGTAAACCAGAGGGACTGCCTGGGGATAGGGGATATAAATGGCTTTGCGTTGATTGAGATTTAAATTGAAGGGGTCGGGCACTTTCTGCGGGCACTTTTCAGCGCAGAGGTTGCAGGCCACGCACCTTTCCGGATCTACGGCACGGGCTTTCTTTTTGAGGGTGAGTTGAAAACGACCCGGTTCTCCGTCCAAGCCGAGAACATCGGTATACGCCAGAATATCGATGTTGCGATGATTGGCCAATTTCGCCAGTTTGGGGCCCAGCATGCAAGACGAGCAATCATTGGTGGGAAAGGTTTTGTCCAGTTGAGCCATGACACCCCCCACATTGGCCTTTTCTTCGATCAGATGCACGCGAAAGCCTGAATTGGCAACGTCCAGAGCGGCCTGGATACCGGCAATGCCGCTGCCGACAATGGCGACCGATCCGGTTTTCTCTATGTAGGGCGTTGGTTGCTTCTGAGTCATGAGCTGTTCCAGAGGTTGATCTGCCTGAGAAGCGCGAAGGGATCGGTGATATGGCGCGCGAGCCAGCTTTTGACGCCGGTAACATTCAGCGCCAGTCCCATCATTTCGCTAAAATAATAAACGGGCAAAGAAAACTGCGTTTTCCAATCCCCTCCAATTTTTTCCTGATGCATATCCAGGTTGGCCTGGCACATCTGGCAGGAGACGACCATCGCCTGGGCACCGACGCGCTGGGCCATGTCGAAAAGTTTGCCGACCAGCTGGGAAACGATATCCGGGCGCGAGAGCACCTGGCTGGCGCCACAGCAATCGGTTTTGTAGGGCCAGGGGATTGCAGTTGCGCCCAGGCGTTGCATGATACGGTCCAGCGATTGGGGATTTTCAAAGTCGGTTGCTTCTGTGATCTCCGGCGGGCGGTTGGCCATGCAGCCATAATAACAAACAACCTTGAGGCCCTCGAGGGGCTTTTTTATGTGTTTGGCCACACGCTGCAACATTTCATCCGTGGCAAAGAAATTTGCCAGATCCCAAATTTTGGGCAGCGCGCCTTTCAGATGTATGGCATAGCGGTCGGCAATATCCTGGTTGAGTGTCCAGGCAGCTGTTTTCAACCGATTGAAACACATGGGGCAGGGCACCAGCATGTCTGAGTGTGGTAGTCGGGTGGCCAGATTCAATGTGCGGCCGGCCAGTTCGATGCTGGCGCGCTGGTCTATACTGTGGGCGGCCGTTGCACCGCAACAATTCCAATCGGGTATTTCTTCCAACTGAATGTCCAGGGCAGCGCAAATACCCGTTATCGATTCAGCATAATCTTTGGCCGTTCCTTCCAGTGAACAGCCTGGATAATAGGTTACCTTCATCACGAAATTTCCGCCTTGAAAATTTTCTTACTTATTAGAATAACGGTTCTTTTTGATGTTCCGTTGTTTGCCTCACATTTGGAATGATGGAATGGTGGAATATTAGAATGTTGGGCTATGAGCAGGCTCGTCATTATTATTGCTCAGCAAAGTGAAAATGATATCAATGGCCAAATGTCCTATTTTCGTTAAACCCATTATTCCATCATTCCAGGATTCCATTATTCCGATTTTTTAGCAAAGCGGTTTTGACGCGTGAGTATTTGTCGAACTTCTTTTTTTCCCTTGATGGTCTTTGGCAGCATTGGAAATCTTTTTTTGCGCATCATCTGCCAGCTGAGTTTCAGTTCCGGTCGCCAAGCGCCGGCCTGCCATTTACGCAGAAGCTCGCCGCTTCGAAGAAAATATTCCGGAAGGAAAGTGGTCTCAAATACCCGGCCCCAGCGTTTCACATCTTTTAAAAAGGACTTGTGCAGGGCCAGAATCTGGGGTTGGGGAGCAGGGACACCCGTTTGGACCGCCATTTCTTTCAGACAATCCATGAGCTCGGCAATTTTAACCTCATTCGGACAGCGCGTGGTGCATGTTTCGCAGGCCGCACATACCCAGATTGTATCACAACCCAATACCGCTTCACGTTGCCCAAGCGTTACCAATCGGATCACCTCGTCCGGATAAATATCCATAACAAAGGTGACCGGGCAGCCGTTGGTGCATTTGCGACACTGATAGCAGGCGCCGGCCTGATAGGGTCCGGTAGTTTCAATTTGCTCTAAAAATTGATAATTTGGAGTTAGTATGTTCTGAGGCATAGATCTAAGGCCGACGACCCAGGCGCTTGCGAAATTCAATTTGGAATTGCCAAAAACGGCTATTTGAGAGGCCTTTTGAAGCCGCCCGGGATTGAAATGAGCTTAATATTAATATTGAATCGGCGCTTATTGTCAAGGAAAAATCCGGTCAACCCTTTAAAAATAGAGGCTTTAATTGGGTTGCATCGTACATGAATTCGAATCAGACGATCATGCACTGAAATATCAGCAGCATGCCAAAACGGTACAGCACGACATCTTTTGTTTGGCTACCGTTTGCCATCTGTGATAATAACGAAAATTTCAGATTTATTATAATTAGAGCATGCGATTCGTGATTTCAAAATATGGATATACCGTCCTGTGCCTGATGTTGCTTCTCTGTGCGTCTGACGCCCGGGGTGATGATTTGCCATCCTATTGCGAGGAAAATCCGGATCTGGCACGGGAGTTAGCGAGCATGGGGCCCGTTATGGGAATGGGATCTTCTGTGTCCCACGGCCTTCTGGCCCGCTCGGCCTCTGAGGTTGTGGCTGATCAGCTCTGCCTGGGCAGTGACGGGCATTTATTCCCGTGGTATTTTCCGGCCTCCTATCAGAAGGCCGCCAGATATTATTATAAACGCAAGCGGCCGAAACTGATATTGGCGCTGGATGTCACTTACCACGACATGAAGGTTCTGGAGTATACCAGCGACAAGAAAAAGGTGCTCGATACCCTGGTGCCCGCCCTGGCGCTGGATTGTGAAAGTGAGCTTTATGATTGCTCTGAAAAGGGAAATGAATCTTATGTCATAAAGAAAAATTACAAACCCACCGTTTTGCTGGGCGATCTTTTTTTTGAAAATCTAATTGATTGTCGCCAGGGCAAACCACCCAAAGAATATCGCCTCGAAAACGCTAAGCCCCGACCCAAAAAATTATGTTATGAGGAATATGAGCAGCTTAACCGCCATTTGAGAAAGCTTGTGGCGAAATATCCGAATGTTTATATACTATCTGCCAATCGTTTGTTTACCGCTCTTGTAAAATATCCCAACAGCATTTTTTATGACGAAGGCAGCCGGCAAACGTTTTTCGCCAGAAACGAGCTCACCTGGGACGGCTGGCATCCATACACCAATCCGGGCAGTTATGTCCTTGCCAATCTGACCATTATGCAGATCAATCGATTGATCGGTGAGGGGAAAATCAAAGGCAGGAAAATTCCGCTAAGAAAACTTGACGATAAATATTTCGGCCCGCCCTCCGGTCTGATTATTTTGGTGCCTGACGGATTCCCGCAAAATACTACGCCCAAAATTGTGGGGCCTGATGGCCTAAAAACACCGTTGCGCTTTTCGCTCTCAAAACAATGGGCGCAGCGCCATGGTGTTTTCAACCTTGGGAAATCGTATTTTCGAGATCTGGCCCTGTCATGGAACCGCTTGGGTCCGAAACCACTGATCATACAGGCTCAATCTTTCAGCGGATCGACTCTTTTTCTCTCAGAAAAGGATCATGATATTCTGGCAGCGCATTATCAAAAAGGAGTTGCCCTAAAAGGGGGCTTGCTTCTTTGGGATCAAAAACTGAATGAAGCATTTATCTCGCGTGAAGACACATTTTTTCTCAATCAGATTGAAGAAGATCCGGATATACTC
>JASFIV010000329.1:0-4672 GCA_050122475.1 Desulfobacterales bacterium
GGCAGCCTGACAGCACTCGTGATTTTCGGTAATTTTATCTTTAATGCCTTCTTCCCGGGCGGTTTCTTCAAAATCGATGTTATCGAGATCGACTCCCATTTCTTGGGCGGTCTCTTCTACCAACTCCCGGGTCACCTTAAAAATATGAGAAAGGTTTTGCCAAAACTTCTCATTGTTTATATCACTGGCCTCAGGATCATCTGAATACTCACGGGTCATGGCAAAATTCATGCAGCGCGCGGTAAAAGGGCAGCGCTCACACCAGCGATCACAGTAATTGTAAATTCCGGATATGAAATTTTTGTTTTCGGCCAGCCTCTTGATGTCTTCCTTTTTCATCAGTATGGTCCTTGCTGAATATGGTCCTTTTTAATGCCGTCATTTCGTTTTATACTATGCTTTGTCTGTTTGAAACGTCAATTGTAAATTCTAAAAGGTGCTCGGTCTTTCAAAAATTTTGGAGCAGCGGCCATGATCACCATAAAAAACATTCTGGTTCCGGTGGACTTTTCAGAAGCAGCCACGTACGCGGCCCGCTATGCCGCCGCGCTGGCTCAGGACCGACAGGCCCGGCTTTACGTGCTGCATGTTAAAGCGCCCTTTCCTGTCCATGGGCGAATTGCAGGCGGTGCAATGGAGCATGTCCAGAAACAGCGGATGCGTAAAGAACAAAACGAGCTTTCTGGCCTAATTCCGGATAGCGTTAAAAATTCGATTGCCATAGAAGAACTCCAGGTTACGGGCCTGCCGATGGCACGTGTGATTGTCGAAAAAGCCCGCGAGCTGAATGTCGATGTCATTGTAATGCCGGCTCAGAGACCGAAAGGCTGGTTGCGCTTTTTCAAGGAAAATGTGATGCAACGGGTCATTCAGAAGGCCCCTTGCTCGGTGTATGCAGTTCGCGGCCCGCAAAAAAAAGGCACACCGGAAAATAATTTGCAATCGTAAATCGCGGACCCGTTTAGGCGGAGCTGCACAACCATCATATCACCCCCTCAATCCGGGTGATGTGTCGCGTCAAATCGCTAAGCCCATGAGACTTTCTCTGATCGCCATGTCCGGTTCAGGTAAATCCTACTGGTCGGCAAAACTCGCCAAACACGGCTTTCGGCATTTCGACTGTGACCGCATGATTGCTGCGAAATTAGGGCCTATGCTGAAACGCTCTGATGGGACAGTGCTGTCACTGGGTGAATGGATGGGCTTTCCTTATCAAGACGGCTATCAAGAGCGCGAAACCCAATATCTGGAGTATGAAAAAAAGGTGCTTGCGGAAATCTATGCAGTGATTGAAAAAGATCCGCTCGACCCGCAGTCAAAAATCGTTATCGATACGACCGGCAGTGTCATTTATACCGGAAAAAAATGCTTAGACCAGTTACGCCGTTTAACAACGGTGGTTTATTTAGAAATCCCTTTCACAAAAAAAGATCAGATGTTGCAAGCATACCGAATCGACCCCCGACCGGTTTTGTGGCAGGGCAAATTTTTCCGTAAACTCCAAGAGAACAATATGGAAGCGCTGGACCGCTGTTATGCCGAACTGCTAAGTGCGCGTGAACGTTTGTATAGCCGCTGTGCGCACGTCACCATCCCTTATAACCGATATCGAAAAAGGGGGTGGCGCACAGTCGATTTTTTGGCTACCATCAAGATGCGTCTGCAACAATAAGCACATCATGGCTGAAATCATCCGGTCTCATTTCACAGACCCGAATGGTAAGCTTGGCTGTTAGCATTCATTTGACACCGAACCTGGATTTTGGCATGGTTAGGGAACATTGTGGTAGCAGCAGTGCTTGCGAAGCGCTAAATCATAAAGGACAAAAGAATGGACAACAAAGTCTATGTTGTGGCGTGTATAGATTATACTGAAATCGAAGCAAAGCTGACCCGCCTGATGGAGTTGATGGGGGGAATGCGGCAATTTGCCCGGCAGGGCGAGAAGATCGTATTGAAAGTCAATTTGCTGCGGGAAGCCCGGCCCGAGGCAGCGGTTTCAACGCATCCCTCTCTGGTGGCGGCCGTCGCCCGTATGGCCAAAGAAAATGGAGCCGACCCCATCATTGCCGATTCGCCCGGAGGGGGTTACCGCTATAACGCAAAAACTTTAGATAAAATTTATCGCACCTGTGGCATGCACCAGGCAGCCAGAGAAGCGGGCATTGAAGTCAACTGGGATACCACTTCAAAACCTGTTTCCTACGCAGAAGGACAGCTCACTAAGCATTTTGACATCATCACCCCGGTCTATGAAGCCAAGGCAGTATTTAACCTGTGTAAGATGAAGACCCACGTGTTTACCGGCATGACCGGAGCCGTCAAAAACATTTTCGGGGTAATCCCCGGATTAACCAAGCCCGGTTATCACGCCAAGCTGAATGACGTGCAGCACTTTGCCGGCATGCTGCTCGACCTGGCCGCATATATCTCACCGCGCTTAACCATTATGGACGCTGTTGTGGCCATGGAAGGCGATGGCCCCGGAGCGGGAGATCCGCGGTCGGTCGGTTTGCTTCTGGGATCTGATAATCCCTTGGCTCTGGATGTGGTTGCCGGCGAAATAATGAATCTGGATCCGGCCCAAAATCCCATCATCGTTGAAGCCAAGCAGCGCGCGCTCAGCCCCACCCGCATCGAAGACATAGATATCATTGGTGCCGACCTCAATGACATAAGGGTGACGGATTTTAAACAACCGCAAACATCAGCCCGAAGATTCGGTCTGGATCCGGCCCCCTGGTATCAGCGCATGATTGAACCGATTTTTAAAAATGCATTTACCGTAAGACCCAAAGTCATGTGGCACCGATGCATTGCCTGCGGCACCTGCATCGAAGGCTGCCCGGTGGAAGCCATCAGCTTCGTCAAGGAACGTGCTTTCATCGATGACGACAAGTGCATCCGCTGTTATTGCTGCCATGAGGTCTGCCCGGAGGAAGCTATCGGCCTATACAGTTCATGGTTGTATCGCTTGATCGGCCCCGCCTAATCTATACGTTAGACCCTTTTGCTTTCCGCTAAGTGGGAATAGACCCATCTTCTTTAAAGGCAGGAGATTTTTAGCACGAATTCCTTATATTGTTGTGTTGCCAAGATAACGAATTTGGTTGGGACCAGCCGCGTAATTAACTGTAAGACGATATGAATTGTAGTTAGCTGATAATTAAAAACTTAAAAGCTATCTTAAAAATAGTAGATCACGCTCAAGGGCAAGGCGAAAACCGATTCAAAAGTGGAGCATACACGATAGTATTCGAGCATTTTGAATCGGTTTTCAACACAGCCCTTGGGCGTTAGATGCATTTTTAAGATAGCTTTTTGGGGGAGACCAATTCGATGAGTGTTATCTCTGAGGGTGATCCCACGCGCACCGGCGGCCCCCAGTAGCCGGTACCGCGACTGACATAAATCTGGGTGTTTTCGTGGGTGTGTAAACCGTAAACGTAAGGCTGGGCAAACCCCACCAGCAAATTCCATGGGAAAAACTGGCCACCGTGGGTGTGGCCCGAAATCTGCAGATCGTATCCGGCGCGGGCGGCGGCAAAAATATTTTTGGGCTGATGGGCCAGCAGGATTTTCATATCTGCCGCTGGTGCCCCCTCCAAGGCCTTTTGCGGATCCGAACGGTGAGTGGACAAAAAATTACCGCCGCGATAGTCGGTCACACCGGCCAACAGAAGTCTGGCCTGCCCCCGGGCAATCACCTGATGTTCATTGAGCAGTACGGTAAAGCCCAGACGCCTGACTTCATTAATCCATTCAATCACGCCGGAATAGTATTCGTGATTGCCGGTTACGAAAAAATTTCCTGATTTCGATCGAATCTGTGCTAAAGGCGCCACATCATATTCGAGTTGATCGACCGAGCCATCCACCAGATCACCGGTCAGGGCAACCACATCGGCATCAAGGGTATTGACCACTGCCACAATTTCTTCCACACTGTCACGCCGGAAGGTGGGATTGACATGAATATCGGTAATCTGCACAATTCTAAAACCTGCCAGATCCGGCGGTAGATTATCGATTGGAACCGGTACCCTTTTAACCTGAGGTGTCTGTTTGGCCTCGGCCACGCCATAGCCGGTGGTCAGGGCGGCTGCAGCCAGGATTCCGTAATTCATTGAGTTAACCAGAAACCCTCTACGCGAGGGGCTTTCAATTGACTGGCTCTTTGTCCGTCTCCGCGCCGATCTGCCAAATCGCGCCTTGATGGTTTTAACTGCGGCAACCGGCAGCCACGCCAGATCGCGAATTACCACGTAAGAAAATACGAAGCTCAAAAAGCCCACCCCCAGGTACCCGGCCCAAGTCAGCAGATGCAGACCCAGGTTGTCGAATCCGGATCGACGCAACAAAATGGTAATAACCGGTGCAAATAAGGTGGCGACGATTCCTGCGGCCATCACAAGCTTCCAGCGACGCCTGAAAGCTGCCTTGCCAAAAAGGCGCCAGGTAATGTAGCCTGCCAGCAGGGCAGAAATGGCAAAAAATATGATGAAAAATCGAACCATGTTTAATCTTTGCGTTTTGTTTTTTACTTTTTGGTGTAATTTAAATAACAGGTAATATTCTAAGCATTAAATCACAAACGCCAATAGGCACCCGCATTCTTTAGTGGTTTCATATCGGCAAACATCTCAGCATCATATTCGCGAATGCAAGAGAA
>JASFIV010000330.1:0-4624 GCA_050122475.1 Desulfobacterales bacterium
GGCAAAAATGTTCACTATTTTGTATTCATTAGAAAAAGCCCCGGTGGGATCGCCGGGTGATCCATTTGGCTGATATCACTCTAATTTTTGTTTGACATCCGCCTCGCTTTGATTGATAATATGAATAATGAACCTGCCTGATTTATTTTCTCTTGAGCGAGTATCAAACTGGAAACATCCTGACCCGATAAACCCCGACCTGAAAGGGGAGTTATGAAGAAAAATAACGATCGAAGGATGTTTGATCGCATTAAAAATGGTGCTCCCATCGTTTTTGCCTACCATAATACCGATCATTTCTACCATGCGGTGATGTGTGACCATTCAACAGATGGTATGTGCTTTATCACACCGGATGGGGTAGACCCGGGCTCTGATATTTACATTATGATGGAAAATTATAATCCGGATTCGATCCATTCGGAGCTCTACGAAGGCTTTTTTGCAGAGGTCAAATGGTGTCTTCCTGCGCCTGCCAAAGAACTATCCGAATATCGGGTCGGGGTTAAATACTATAAAACCACCATCGACTAAAAAACGATCTCAAAAATGCATCTAACACCCAAGGGCTGTGTTGAAAACCGATTCAAAATGCTCGAATACTAACGTGTATGCTCCACTTTTGAATCGATTTTCGCCTTGCTTTGTTGAACACCTTAGTTTGCAAGATCAGATGTGAAATCCCGCATTCATGCGGGGGGCGTGATCTACTATTTTTGAGATCGTTTTACTTGTCTTGCCGTATTTTCCATCCCAAATACCAACCTAGAAGGTCACTCCAGAATGATTCTTTGCGGATTGTGATCAGAATCTGATGGTTGCGAGCGTGATCTTGAAACTGCCGGGAGGGGACTTAATTTAATAATTCGGCAGCCAATAAGACGTGGCGCGCAGGCAATACCCCTAACGGCGAGTATTTCGGTGGGAGGCTTTAATGATCCGAATTTCAAAACATACCCGACTGCATGCGGATAAAATTATCGCTAAAGCTGAAAATTTCTTTGGTGAAAAAGGGGAAGGACTGGCTGCAAAAGATCGCAAACCGTGTTGCATATCGTTTGTTGGCAGCGGGGGCTATATTACCGTATCAGTTGTCGACGAGCAGAAAACAAGAACGGTTGATGTTGAATCCAGGGAATTTGATTATCAGGCCAGGCGCTTTCTACAATTACTCTGATTTGTAACTTCTTTATTCGAATACGCTCACTACCGAGTGAAATCAGAAAAAACTTGTGTTCACTGCTAAGTCCTGTTATTTAGTATAGTCTGGATCGAACACAGGGATGGCGAAACACTCAAAAGGCAGAACGAGAGGCCTACCTTAATTTTGCTTCAGTTGATTCCGTGCTGACTCCAACCCAAAAAGCTCCCGAGCGTTCACCTGGGAGCTTTGGTAACAATGGTACGCCTGGCAGGATTCGAACCTGCGACCTACGGATTAGAAGTCCGTTGCTCTATCCAACTGAGCTACAGGCGCTCCGGTAAACCCTTTTGATATCATAGGTTCGCTTCGCTGTCCACCAAAATGCAGTCAGAGATATAGTGTTGTTTGGAGCGCTTTAGGACCTGTTGCGGTTGCAATTTAAATCATAGCAAATGAAAAAAATGCCGGCTAAAAGCAAAAAAACCGTCCAAAAAAAATCCGCTGTCCAGCGGTCGGCCCGGAAAACAAAGGCTGCGATCAAAAAGACAGCCCGGACCAGCCGTTCGCCGGCCAAAAAGACGACCCGGACCAGCCGTTCGCCGGCCAAAAAGACAGCCCGGACCAGCCGTTCGCCGGCCAAAAAGACGACCCGGACCAGCCGTTCGCCGGTCAAAAAGACAACCTCCAGGCCTAAAGGCGCCAGCCCGAAGAAGGCCAGCGGCACCAGAGCCGCAGCAAAAAAAACAGCCAAGACGGTAAAAAGTCAGACCAGTAAGACGGTCAAACGATCGACGTCTGCAGTTAAAACGGCAGCTAAAAAAGTGAAGCGTTCTGCTCCAAAAACAATACGCAAAACAAAATTGGCGACAGCGAAGACGGCGACGGCCGCAAAAAACAAGGCCCAAAAGCGTACCAAAACTTCCAGTTCGCCGGTCAAAAAAACAGTTAAAAGCGCCAAGCGCACTGCCAAAAAAACAACCGGAAAAACCAAGACCGTTGCAAAGAAATCAGCCACCACTGCCAAACGTCCAGCCAAAATAGCTGCCAAAACGGTTAAATCCAAGACTTCCAAATCGGTCAAGGCCAAAAAAATATCAGCCCGCAAAACTTCAAAAAGTGCTAAAGCGCTGACCCCAAAAAAAAGAGCTGCTAAGCCTTCTGAGAAGGCGCTGGTTAAATTTGATCCGCTGCAGCGGTATCTAACGGAAATCAGCACGTATAAATTGCTTACCAGAGAAGAGGAGCGCGAACTGGGCATCCGAGTGCGTGAAAAAGGTGATAAGGATGCTGCCTATCGACTGGTGACCTCTAACCTAAGACTGGTGGTTAAGATTGCGCTGGAATTTCAACGGGTGTGGATGCAAAATTTACTAGACCTAATCCAGGAAGGCAATATTGGGTTAATGCAAGCCGTTAAGAAATTTGACCCATATAAAAATGTCAAGTTTTCCTATTACGCTTCTTTCTGGATAAAAGCCTACATTCTAAAGTTTATCATGGACAACTGGCGTCTGGTTAAAATTGGGACCACTCAAGGCCAACGCAAGCTCTTTTTTAAACTAAAAAAAGAAAAACAAAAATTAATAGACGAAGGTTTTGAACCTAAGCCCAAGCTGCTTTCAGAAAGACTGGGTGTTTCGGAGCGCGAAATCATTGATATGGACCAGCGATTGGATGGCTGGGACGTATCTCTGGATGCGCCCTTAAAGGAAGATTCTGACACCGAAAGAATCGAATTTGTGAGTACCGAAGCCGAATCCATCGAAGACAAAGTGTCTAAAAAGGAAATCGAAGTTTTACTGCACAATAAAATCGCAGAGTTTAGAAAAAAAATGACACCGCGGGAGCTGGAGATTTTTGATCTGCGCATTTTTTCAGATAACCCGGTAACGTTACAAGAGATCGGAGACCGCTACGGTATATCCAGAGAACGGGTAAGACAGGTTGAGAAAAATATCATTAAGAAAATGAGGGAATTCTTCAAGCGGGAAATTCCGGACTTTGCTTCTTACACCGAAGGCAGCAGCGCCGATTAACCGATCGACTTTTGAGCTGACATCAATCGCATAATATGGGTCCCTAATACGTGATGGATATGTTAGAATATTTCAGCGTCATGTATGATTCAGGATCATATTTCGAATAGGATACACATCACATGAAGTTGCTAAGATTTGCGGTGACCATACACATGGTGGTCGTTTTTTTTATCTGGGGGTGTGCCTCGAATACCACGCACAAAATGCCTTCATTGTTTAGCCGTTCAGTAGAGGATCAGCCCTTAAACCAGTACTATTACTTTACCGAGGCCCAGATCCAGCGTAAAAAGGGCAATTTGCCCAAAGCAATTGAGTTGCTTAAACAGGCCATCGCGCTGGATCCTGAATCCCTGTACCTCAAGCGTGAATTGGCGACAATCTATTTGCAAAATAAAGATGATGCCAGCGCCCTGGAGGTACTTGAAGGAATCCTCAAGGACCACCCGAATGATATTCGATCGCTGATCCTTTATGGCGGCATTAAACAGGTGCGCAAGGAAAATCAAGCTGCCATAGATGCTTATGAACGTGTCATCGCGACGGATCCGAAACAGGAAAAAGTCTATCAACTTTTAGGCGGCTTGTATCTGGAGGCTGAGAACTACGATCAAGCTGAACGCGTGTTCAATCAAATGATAGAGCATTTTCCGGGCAACTATACCGGGTATTTTTACTTGGGTAGAGTTTATATCAAACAGGGAAAACAGGCCGAGGCCGAAAAACAATTCAAACGAACGCTGGAAATCGAGCCTGATCTTTTGGAGCCGCGATATGAGCTGCTTGAGCTTTACAAAGAAGAAAAGAATGAAGCAAAAGTGCTTCAGCTGTATCAGGATATTTTAGAGCGCAACCCAAACAACATCCGGGCTGCTATGGAGTTGGGTTATTACTACTATAGCACCGGCCAGGCGGCCCAGGCCGAAAAAATATTTCGAAAGCTGGGACAGCGGAGCATCGCTGAGTTTGAGGTCATCATCAAACTTATTCAGCTGTATATCGACCCCAAAAAATATGATGAAGGGATTGTCATCATTGACGGCATGCTCAAAGCCGTACCCGATAGCTCTGAAGTAAACCATATTGCCGGTATTGCATATTACGGGAAAAAAGATAATCTCAAAGCGTTGGACCACTTTAAGAAAGTTGCCCCGGAATCACGATTCTATGAAGATGCTGTTATCCATGCATCTTACATTCTTTCTGAAAACGAACAAAATGAAGAAGCGATTCAACTTCTATCCGACGCGGTTGATCATGCTCCGGATAATGCAGAATTTAAATATTATCTGGGCACATTTTATGAAGATGCGGAGCAATATGATCGTGCTGAGGATTTTATTAAGCAGGCGATCGAATCCGACCCGGATAATCCCCGCTACTATTTTCGTCTCGGCGTTGTTTACGATAAATGGAATAAGAAAGAAGCTTCAATGGCAACCAT
>JASFIV010000331.1:0-4585 GCA_050122475.1 Desulfobacterales bacterium
GGCTCGGTTTTATCCGACGGCCGGACCAGATGCCCGCTGTAGGGCCCTGAGGCCGACAGGATTCTTTCAAATTCCAGGCTGGTGACAATGTTGGGTGATGCTGAATAGCCGAAGGTATCGTAAATGGCCGGATCAAAAGCCTCACTGCCGGAGGCGAGCACCACTGCGCCTACCTTCAGGTTGAGTTCGGTTTTTTGGTCTTCGAAGTTGATGGCGCCGGTGGGGCAAAATTTTTCACAGGCTCTACATTTGCATTTCAGAAAATAAATGCAGCTGTCGGGGTCGATGGTGTATTTGAGAGGCACCGCCTGGGCGTACTGCACGTAGACCGCTTTGCGCTTGCTCAACCCGCCATCATAGGCGTTGGATACTTTCTTGGGGCATTTATTCGCGCAGGCATCACAGGCAATACACTTGTCCTTGTCGACATAGCGCGGGTACGTGATCACCTGAACTTCAAAATTGCCCGCTTCGCCGCTAATGCTCTGCACTTCGGTAAGCGTCAGCAGTTCAATGTTGATGTGCCGGCCGACCTCGACCAGTTTCGGCGATATGATTCACATCGCGCAATCATTGGTGGGAAAGGTTTTGTCCAGCTGCGACATCATGCCGCCGATGGAGCTTGAGCGCTCCACCAGGTAAACATAATAGCCGGAATCGGCTAAATCCAGGGCGGCCTGCATGCCGGATATGCCGCCGCCGACCACCAAGACTGCGCCTGTGCCTGTCCGCGACATAATTACTCCGTTATTAAAAATGATGTAATTTCAGATAGGCCAATGTCATTATTGGCATTGCCCAGGGCTTTTGCATCGATGCCCATGCTCAAGCCCAGCAGCTGCGGGTACAATATGGGTGCAATGGGCTCGCCGTTATTTGATTGTGAGGCCATGCGCTTTTGCACGCCATCAAACTGAAGCTGGGAATAAGGACAGGCGGTGCAGATATATTGAGCGCCGGCTTCCCGGGCACTGTCGATCTTCTTCTGGGTCATATCCATGGCCAGCTGATCATTGATGCCGGTCATGGGCGCGCCGCAACAATCCAGCTTGCGGGTCCAGTCCACACTGTAGGCTCCGGTGACGTCCACCAGCTCATCGAAAATCTTGGGTGAAACCGGATCGTCAAATCCGGTGATATTGCTGGGCCGCAGGGCATGGCATCCGTAACTGACTGCTATTTGAAGACCGCTGTAAGCTTTGGTAATATTTTCCTTTATACGCTTCAGGCCCACATCATGGTACAGGACCGACAGCAGGTGTTTCACCCGGGTCTTATTTTGATAGTGCAGGCTTTCGCGTGCCAGCACGCGATTGACACCGGCTTTCAACGCCGGATCCTGGTTCAAAAAATATTCCGCGCGTTTTAAGCTGCCGTAACAACACTTGCACATCACCAGCATGTCCAGGCCGGCATGTTCGGCAACTGCCAAGTTTTTAGCGGCCGACAGGACATAGGCCCGATGATCTGCGTTGCGCACCGGATACCCGCAGCAGTTGAAGCCGTCCATTTCAACCAGCTCGATGCCCAGGCGGTCGCACACCGCTGCGGTGGCATCAGCATATTGCTCAACGCGCGCGGGGATGTTGCAGCCGTGGAAGAGCGCATAACGCATTCAATTAGTCCCATCTCTCACGACCCTGGGCGAAAATTTTATGTTTCCTGTTTATGGGGTCGTGCGCTAAATTCGAAATCCGAAGTGCCAAATCCGAAACAAATCCTAAATCCGAATGTTTAAATGACCAAAACAATATCACTTGATCATTTAAGTCCAATGAACGCCTTTTCTCTTTTGGTTATTTGAATTTTGGTCATTCGAAATTGTTTCGAATTTCGGATTTCGATATTCGGATTTTTTATAAGCATTAACGTATAACCAAGAACTATCCAATGCACGTTAACGTTCAATGGATTGGACGGCGTTATTTTTTAAACGCCACAGAATGTCACACACCTGCACTTGCTGAGGGCAGTTTTCCTGGCATTTGTAGCAGGTCAAACAATCCCAGATCATGCCGGCACCGGCGGCCATTTCGTTCAATCCCAGACCCAGACTGCACATAATTTGATGCGGCAGCAAACCGAGCACCTGCTCGGGGCTTTCATAGTTCTCAACCACCGGGCACACCGTCGTGCAGCTCTGACAGCTGAAGCAATGGGTGTACGTGCGGTCCTTTATGGCCGGTTGCGATTCTCCGGGGTTGTGATTATTTAGCGGAATGGGCGTGTTCGGATTTGTCAAATCGACAAATCGGCCGGATACGGCCTGCCGGGCCGTATTAACCGGGTTGGTGTAGCTGTCGGTCGCAAGCGTAGGTTGAACGACCAACCCGCGGGCAAAGGAAAACGGGCTTAACACATGGGGTAGTGGCGGGCCTTCTGCCAGCAGGGATTCGCGCACGCTGTACCACAATTCCTTTAACCGGATGCCGGATGGACAGCGCACCGTGCAGCGGTCACAATTGGTGCACAGATAAACGCCTTCCTGGATGGCACGTAGCTGTGAGTCATCCAGCCTTTTACCGGCCGCCAGCCGCTTGAGCAGGGTCATTTTTTCAGACGGCAGGATGTATTCGTTGCCAATAGCTTCAAACATCATGGCCGCAGAACAGCCCAGGCTACAGCTGCCGCAGTGGGTGCAGGCATCCAGTTCCATGATTTGGCGTGTGACGACGTTGGCCGGCTTTGATGTCTCCGGATCCATGACCTGGTTGGCAATCAGGCTGATGGGAGTGGCAAACAGGTGAAACATCTTGCTGAATGGCAGATAGGCTAGCCCGATGAAACAGGCAATAATATGCACGTACCACAACAGGGTCACACCGTCACGTTCGTCCAGCCAAAGAGCCACTGGTTTAATGAGCATGGCTGTGGCAAAACCGGTAAACGCATATGGGGCCGGTGCATGACAATCCAGGCAGCTGTTTTCATGCACTTCACGGCCGGCCTCCAGCAGCTCTGCGTCAAAAGGTGCCGTGATGGTAGGCGAAACCGTGCCGTATTCTTTTACCCAGAGTGTTTCCAGCGCCTCAATTTCATCCTCGTCATCCAGGCCGGCATAGTCATCGACCATCCTTATAAATTCGCTGTGGGAGGTGATTTTCAGTCCTTCCAGCGCGATTCCGGACAGCATGATAACCGCCACAATCAGGATGGCATAATGATCCATGCCGCCGGTTTGCAGCCGTCGAGGCTTTACAAAATATCGGCGCACCGCTGCCAGAATCACACCGGCCAGTACCATGGCACCGAAAAAATCCCGCAGGAAGAAAAATGGATTTACCGTGGAGTAATATTCGCTGAATAGCGCTTCTGATACTACCGATTCCAAGGCATGCATGAGCAACAGCAGCATGAATCCATAAAATATCAGGATGTGCGCCAACCAGCGGGAAAGACTTTCCTTTAAAATACGGCGTTGCAAGAGGACATCCAGAACAACCGCTTCGAGCAATGCAAGAATCTTCGCGCTGAAAATGACACCGGTGATGCCTTTAGCGACGGATTGCAGCCGTTGTGCTGCCGTGATGCCCTTTCCCACGATTCCGATTTTGCGGGTAAACCAGGTAGAAATCTTATAGATCAACCCCAGAAGGAAAACGGCGAGAGAGGTATAGAAGAGATAATCGAACATTGTCCCGTGACATCCTTAATGTATGGCACAAAAGATGTTATGCGACCATAAGCGCCAAGTGCCTTAGGCTCTGATCAGGTTCAAAGCGGAACGTCCAAAAGGCGGAGATGGTGACTGAAAATATAAGCGGTAGCGTTAATTCATTTTTAAACCACGGTTTTAACAGAATAGGAAAATCTGGAAACGGACCCTGCTGCTCATCGAGGCATCAGGTCTGCTTTTTCTGGGATGCTTTTTGGGCCCAATCCTTCTCCATTTCCTTTTTCCATTTGGGATCGCGCTTGCGTTTCTGAGCTTTCTGAATAACCTCTGGAATCAGCTGCAACAGCCGCTGTTTATCGATGGGCTTTTCCATGAATGTGTCCGGGCGGAAATAATCATAGTCCGGCCACTGACTGTAGTTGATATCCAGTTCATTACCCATGGCGGATATACCGATAATCGGCGTATACATCAGCCTCTTATCGGCGCGAACCTGTTTGCAAACCTCAAAACCGGAGAACAGCGTCTCCATCATAATATCGAGTAAAATGACATCCGGGCACTCTTTTTTAATTAAATCCAATCCCGTCTGGCCATCTTCTGCAGTGTGCACTTCAAAACCATTTCTTTTCAGAAAAGTCTCCATGGTAAACAGTAAGTCCTTGTTATCATCGATCATAACGACTTTAAGGTCTTTTCCCATGGTTAACTCCTTTTTGCATCAGGTTGGAAGAATAGCGAGTTCCCGGAAACCGGATTCAATCACAAATATACCCTACTTAAACACTATGGTATATAGTATCACTTGTTCGGCTCCGTCAAGTGATTACCCGGTTTGTATTAAAATTATTTTATTTTAAATATCGTGGTGAAACAGGTGCCCTCGCCCGGTGCCGAGTTCACCTCGATTCTCCCGCCATGACGGTTGACGACTTTTTCAACCACCGCCAGACCGAGGCCGGTTCCCGA
>JASFIV010000332.1:0-4561 GCA_050122475.1 Desulfobacterales bacterium
CTTCGGCAGTGATGTCAGCAGTTGACGTGGGGCTTCGTAAATCCCCGCTAAACGGCCCAGGCGGCAGGGATCGTGATAGGTAATCGTTTCCACGGTATCCCGCTGAAAGGCTAAACTTGCAGCGGGTAATTCGCGTGCCAGAAATTCGGTCAGATGTAGGATTTCAAAAGGCAGCGCACCTAAATATTGGGGATAGTATTTCTTAAAAGTGACGTAGCCCTCCGGGCAGCTAAAGAGCACCGTTTTTGCGCCTGAGGCTGTAATGACTTCCAGATTCAGCGCTGCCAGCTTGCGGAAAGTGGCTTGATCTCCACACCATAAGGCATCGTGGCCGCAGCAGCGCTCGTGATTGCTGATAACCGGCTCGATACCCATTTTGTTTAGCAAACTGAGCACGCTGCGGGCGCTCTCTATAGGGGACTGGTTCATGTAGCGGAAGGTCACGTCAAAAAACGGCAAACACCCCACAAAGTAAAAATATTCTCCGGTTTCACCAAAAGCGCCTGCTTCTTGCGCCCACCGGGTGCGCTGCTGTTTTAAATTGCGGGTTTGCAGACCGGTCACAGCCTGCAGGATGCCGTGGTGACTTTCCTGGGGTAAATTGTCGGCCTTGCGCGCTTCCTGCCGGTGGGCACTGATAAATTCAGGGAAATCGATTTCTGCCGGACAGCGTTCGCTGCAGGCGGCACAGCTCAAGCAGGCCCAGATTTCACGGCTTTTCACCAGACCACCGTTCGGATCCAGCACGACCTGCTTGATCATTTGCCGCGGTGAGAACGCGGACAGCTCGCGGCTGATGGGGCAGCTGCCGGTGCACAGGCCGCACTCCATGCAGTAGTCGATTTGTTTTTGAGAAAGGTTCATGTTTTCAAAGTATTGAATATTTTTTTTGCCACAAAGTCACGAAGACACAAAGGTTATAATTTATTTCTATTTTTCCTCTCATTCAGACAGAATCTTAAACTTTTTATTATTCTCTGAGCCTTCGTGTCTTAGTAGCTGTTTTTATATTTAGCCACAAAGTCTCGAAGACCCGAAGAGTTTTAAATAATTCCTTTGATTGCTTTATTTGTAACCAAATTTTAAACTTATATTCATTCTTAGTGCCTTCGTGTCTTGGTGGCGAATTTCCTATTCAATTTTCAATACTATATTCGGGTTTACCCAGCGTTTTGAGTTGTTCGACAAAATCATGGATTTCCGCGGCAAAGGCCGCCCCTTCGGAAGCGGATATCCATTTCAGCCGCAGACGGCGCTCATCAATCCCCAGCAGTCTCAGGATTTCCCGGGTTTCTTCGATGACCGTCTTACATCTCACATTACCTTCCAGGTAATGGCAGTCGCCGATGTGTCAGCCGGACACCAGCAACCCGTCGACTCCCTTAAGAAAAGCCTTCAACAAAAAGCCGTGGTTGACCCTGCCGGTGCACATCACACGGATCAAGCGTACATTGCTGGGATACTGTATGCGCGATACACCCGCCAGGTCGGCACCGGCGTACGCGCACCAGTTGCAAACAAAGGCCAAAATTTGGGGTTGTTCTTTAGTAGCCACAGGAGCTCCTTAATGAATTGAATATTGAATAAGAGAATAGCCACTAAGGCACTAAGCCACAAAGATAAAAATTTTTAAAAGCTAAGAGATTGGCCACAAAGGCACAAAGTTTTTATAATAATTCTAATTAAAAGATTGGCCACAAAGGCTCCAAGCCACAAGGTTATCACATGTTTTTCTCAATGGCTCTCTTTCAGATAAAAGTTATAATATCTTATTGATTCTTCATACCTTGGTATCTGATCTTATTTTTAGCCACAAAGTCACGAAGACACAAAGGTTATCATATGTTTTTCTTAATGGCTCTTTTTCAGATAAAAGTTAAAATATCTTATTAATTCTTCGTGCCTTGGTGTCTTGGTGGCTGATATTATTTTTAGCCACAAAGTCACGAAGACACAAAGGTTATCATATGTTTTTCTTAATGGCTCTTTTTCAGATAAAAGTTAAAATATCTTATTAATTCTTCGTGCCTTGGTGTCTTGGTGGCTGATATTATTTTTAGCCACAAAGGCTCCAAGCCACCAAGTTATAATATAATTCTTTTGATGCCGGTTTTTATGAGAGGTACGTTAAAATTGATAAGAAAACCAAGACGCTTACCAGTTAGCCTTAAATGGCTGAGTATTTGTGCTTGCCATACAGGATTCATTTTATCAACAGCTTTAAGTTCGCAAATAATTAAATCTTCTACGAGAACATCTAAACGCAATCCCTCATCAAAGGTCATCCCGTCATACGTAACAGGTATATCAACTTGTCTTTGATATTTTAAATTGTGCTTGGATAACTCATGGCAAAAACAAACTTCATAAACTCTTTCAAGCAAACCCGGTCCTAAAACCCTATGCACAGTAAATGCCGCATCAACAATTTTTTCACCAATAGATTCCTCTCTTTTTGACAAAAGCTTAAACTTCTTATTCATTCTTTGTGCCTTTGTACCTGATTAGTTGATTTGATATGCAATATTGAATAATTGTGCTGCCACGAAGTCGCCAAGACACAAAGGCCATCATACAATTTATTGATTCCTCTTTTTTAGAAAAGATTTAGACCTCTTTCTCATTCTTTGTGACTTCGTGTCTTAGTGGCAGCTCTCACATTTAGCCACTAAGACTCAAAGCCACAAAGTTTATAATCTATTTCTATTTTTCTTTTCGTTTAGGCAAAAGCTTAAACTTTTTATTTATTCTTTGTGCCTTTGTGTCTTAGTGGCAGCTCTCAAATTTATTCTTCAATCATCTTATTGATCTGCTCATCTTTGAAATGAGACAGGGATGCTGCGCCGGTGGGGCAGGCGACATTACAGACGCCGCAGCCGGTGCATAACGCATCGGACACGATTGCCTGCTGCCGGCCGAAGGCACCCTGCTTTACCTGGATGGCCTCAAAAAAACAGGCTTTTTCGCATTCCCCGCACGCTCTGCAGAGCTCGGCATCCACGCGATTGATCATGCCTTCAGCCAAAATTTCTTTTTGAGAAAGCACGGTGACTGCCCGTGAAACCGCACCGCGCGCCTGGGCAATGCTTTCGCTGGCAAATTTAGGGCCCTGGGCCAGACCGCACAGATAATAGCCGGGTGCCGCAAAATCAAGCGGTCTGAGCTTGGGATGGGCTTCCATAAAGAAACCATCTTCATCCAGCGGTAGGCGCAAGGCCTGCGCCAACTCGTAGCACTCCGGCCGGGGCCGAATGGCGGCGCTCAAGACCACCAGATCAGCCTGCAATTGAACCGTTGCCTGTAAGTGGGCATCAAAAACGGAAACGCTAAGTTCGCCGTCTTGCTGCGCCACTCGGGGTTTGCTTTCAAGCGTATATCGATAAAAACGAACGCCCTGCCGGCGGGCTTTTGAATAATATCGTTCTTTAAAACCGAAGGTTCGAATATCCCGGTACATGACCGATATTTGTGCATCGGGTTGAAGGGTTTTCAACTTCAGGCTGTTCTTGACGGCGGCCGTACAGCAGATCCGGCTACAATACAGGTTGTCCGGTTCGCGGGAACCGACGCATTGAATCATTGCTACCCGCTTAAACTGCCTGGCTCTATCAGGATTGGAATTCAGCAGCTTTTCAAATTCTTTCTGGGTGATGACCCCTGAATGCTGTCCGTAAAGATATTCCGTTGGTATATGCTCCATGCCGCCTGTGGCCACAACAACAACGCCATGAGTGATGGTTTGAGATTGACCGTTTTGGGAAATGGTTGACGTAAAATTCCCGCAACTACCGCTAATGGATACCACCTGAGTTTCTTTGCAAACCGTTATCAATGGCTGGTTTTCAACTTTTTCAATCATATTTTGAAGATACAGGGCCGGCCGGGCGCCGTCTTCCGTATAATAAAGCGTACGAGCATTACCGCCGAGTTCTGCGGTTTGCTCTACGAGCGTGGCCTTGAATCCCTGCTCCGCAAAAGCCATCGCAGCGCTAAGCCCGGCCAGGCCGCCACCGATAACCAGGGCCTCCGGCACTACAGGGTAAGACGTTTCGTACAGCGGTTCCAACAGACGGGCACGCAAAACAGACATTTTGACCAGTTCTTTGGCCTTTTGTGTTGCGATTTGCGGTTCGGCCTGATGCACCCAGGCGTCCTGCTCGCGGATATTGGCCAGTTCAAACAGATAGGGATTGAGGCCGGCCTCACGCAAGGTATTTCTGAAAAGCGGCTCGTGGGTTCGCGGGGTGCAGGAGGCCACCACCACCCGATTAAGGGCGTGCGCTTTGATGGCCTGTTTAATTTCCTGGAGTTGATCGGTGGAGCAGGCAAACATGCAGTCGGTGGCAAATTTGACCTCCGGCAAGTTGCGAGCAAACTCGGCAACGGCCTTCACATCAACAACTCCGGCGATATTGATACCGCAATGACAGACAAAAACCCCGATGCAAGGCGCTTCGCCACGAACATCTCGTTCTTCATGGTGAGACGGGGCTGCCACCAGAGAACCTCTCGCATCGGCCAGCAGTGCGGTTGCCCGGGCAGCGGCGCTGCTGCCCTGTTG